>CAYMLN010000305.1:0-3923 GCA_964391045.1 uncultured Saprospiraceae bacterium | reverse complement strand
ATCGTGCCGGTCAACAAGACGGAGACGGGCGAGACCTGCGCCGTCCTCGATCCCCTCGACGATCCGTTCTTCGCGGCCGACTTCCGGCGCTTCCAGGTCGTGCATCCGGACCTCGCCTACATGCGTCGCATGGGCATGGAGATCACGGCGATGGAGTCGCCCGAGGATGACGTCGAGTTCGAGCTGGCCCTCATGGCCGTGCGCTTCTCCGACGAGATGTACGGGACGCAGTTCCACCCCGAGGCGCATCCCGACGGGATGGTCTACTACCTCAACCGGGCCGACAAGCGGGAGATGATCCTGTCGCGCTATGGCAAGGACGTCTACGACACCATGATGCACAATGCCCTCGATCCCGGGCGACTCACGGCGACGCGCGACCACATCCTGCCGGGCTTCATCCGGAGCGCGGCGGACAATGTCATGGCCTTTTCGGAAGCCTCGCCGGTGCTGATCTGATCCGTGGTATCTATACGTGATTTCCTTCCGCTTGAAGGTCAGCACTGTTCAAGAAGGGAAATGGCTACTTGCGCCCTTACCCCCTAACCCCTACACCCTAAACAAATAAAGGCAGGTATTAACCGCATGGAGCATGGATTACTTGGGGACCGGAATTTCCCTGACGCCTTTCAATAGTGCTTCCGCCCGCTTGTTCGATTTTTCGAAAACATCCCTGCCCTTGATGGCTTCGCCAACGGCTTTCAACCGGGCCTTGGTCGGCGCATCAGAGGGAATGATTTTCGAGGGTTGAAAAACCCCTTTTTTAGCGGTTTTCATCTGACGAAATTAAGCGCTTCCCGACGATAAAGCAAGATGGCCTCATAAAGCCTGTTTTGCCTGAACGGCTCGGCAATATTCACAAGTCCATCGGGCGCGATGCCATAAACGTCATATTCCGCCAGGATCGCATCATAGTTCTTGCTGACATAGCGACAATACGTACGAATCCGCCTCCCGGCGTTCTTGCACGCATGGCCACACCTTTTTCGGCAAGTTGGCCTGCATTTCATCGCATAGGTGGGGTGACTGTCGCTCCCCCTTACGATTATTCCGGCCTTTGGCTTGAATTCGAAGAATGCAGGAATGGAAGAAAGTACTGTGCCGAAAACTTTATATACATCCCCGTTATTGTCAATGGCTTCATCTGAAATATCCGATGTAAGTGGATTGTAGTTCCCAAAGCCAAGGTTGAAAATGGGTCGCTCGGCCTCCACCTCCAGCCGAGAGTACCGAATGGCCTTGTCGATCTGCGTTCGCCTGTCGCTCTGGAAGGTAAACGTGAGGTTCTCGCCATCCTCGATACGTTCGAGTTCATAGGCCGTGGGGTTCGACATTCGAATAAAATTAGTGCCGGCCAGGATGATTGTCAAGGGGTAGGACCTATCCAACCTGAGTGGTGTAAAAAGGCCGTTTGCGGTGTATCTTTCCCGACATGATACCCGAGATCCGCGACTGGTACAACCGCCAGTACACCGATACGCGCTACCAGGCTTTCCTGCACGAGCTCCACGCGAAATACGACCATGTGCCGGGCTTCCGCATCGCGGAGACGCCGGTCTTCATTCCGCGCGGGCTGGGTGACCAGATCCTGCGCGCCTGCGACGAGATCATCGACGTGATCGTGCGGCCTGACTTCAAGGCCCTGTCCGAGGCGGCGCTGCGCCCCGGCTACATCGTGCCGAACGAGGATCCGCACACGACGTTCATGCAGATCGACTTCGGCCTCTGCGAAGGGCCGGACGGTACCGTCGTGCCTCGGCTGATCGAGGTGCAGGGCTTCCCCTCGCTCTATTTCTATCAGCATGCCGTCGCCGGCCTATACCGGAAGCATTTCGGTATCCCGGATCACCTGCATCATCTCTTCAACGGCTATACGCCGGAGACGTATGTGCAGCTCCTCCGCGACGTCATCGTCGGCGATGCGGATCCGCGGGAGACCGTCCTCGTCGACATCGAGCCCTTCAAGCAAAATACGCAGATCGACTTCCGGGCCACGGCCGCCGTGCTGGGCATCCATGTGGCCTGCGTGACGGACCTGTACACGCGCGGGCGGCAGCTCTTCTACAAGGACGTCCAGGGCCGCGAGGTGCCCGTAAGGCGTATCTACAACCGCGCCATCTTTGATGAGCTCATCCAGCGCACCGACCTCGAGTTGAAGTTCAACTTCACCGACGACCTCGATGTCAAGTGGGTGGGGCATCCCAACTGGTTCTTCCGCATCTCCAAGCATACGATGCCGTACCTGCAGAGCGAGTTTGTGCCCAGGACGCAGTTCCTCGACAAGCTCGACCGCATCCCCGATGACCTTGAGCATTACGTGTTGAAGCCCCTGTTCTCCTTCTCCGGCAGCGGGGTGGTGTTTGATGTCAAGCCGTCTGACATCGAGGCGGTCAAAGCCCCTTCCGAGTACATTCTCCAGGAGAAAGTCAAGTACGTGCCCGTCATCCGGACTCCGGACAATGATCCCGTCAAGGTGGAGGTGCGTATTATGTGCATCTGGCCGGATGGCGCGCCGCGGCCCATCGTCGTCAACAACCTCGCCCGCCTGAGCAAGGGCGTGATGATTGGAGTCAAGTACAACAAGGATAAGACGTGGGTGGGGGGGAGTGTCGGATTCTACGAATGAACGGATAACGGATAACGGCAAACGGATAACGGATAACGGCAAACGGTTAACGGTTAACGGAAAAGGTGCCGTGGTAGGCGTCCACCTTTGGTCGCCATAGCCAAAGGCGGCGGCGATTCGCCGACCACATACGGATGCACTGCAGAAAAACTGCCGTGGTAGGCGTCCACCTTTGGTCGCCATAGCCAAAGGCGGCGGCGATTCGCCGACCACATACGGATGCTCTCCGTGATCTCCATGAGCAGATAGTCCGGCAGGTGTGTTCTCTTTTTCACCACAGATACCACGGATTGCTGCACAGATTCGCACAGATTTGGCTTCGTCTGGATGAGGATCTGTGCCGATTTTTATTGGCCTTAATTTGCGTGAATCAGAAGTGGAATTTCTGGAGGTGGATACGTTGCGTTCAAAGGGCTAGCGTCATAAAGCAGATGCGAGGCATCATCTCAACACCTGCCATTGATCACTCCGCCCTGAATTTCTCCAATTCTACCTTGAAATAAGCCAGCTGGGACTTGTAGGCCGGATCTTTAGAGGCGAGGTCGACGGCGATAGACTGGTGCCTGACGGCCAAGGCCTTGTCGCCGGTGGCGGCATAGAGGTGGGCCACAGTGTCATTGTTGTACGGCTGGCTGTCCAGGTTCACGGAAAGTTGGGCCCACTCGAGGGCCTGGGCCAGGAGGGCGGTGTCCGACACGTTTTCGTAAAAGGCCCAGGCGATCTGGTTGAGGTCGATCGCGTAGGATCGGTCATAAGCCCTGGACTCGTTTTCGAAGTAAGTGGCTTTAAACGATTCCCAGTCTGTAATCGCGGATGAGTCATTGGTTATCTCCTCATCGATGAGCTGGGGCTTCAGGAGTTCCAGGAGCTCGTCCTGCAGCTGAAGCGCTTCTGCTTTTTGGGTCTTGTATTCCTGCCGGATCCGGGCGGTGTATGCCGCGGCCGCGGGTGCGAGCAAATCTGTGCGATTGTTTCGGGCATACAACTGGATTTCTCTTGCCATGGACCTCGTCCTGTAATCTTTCAGGTAAGATCGAAGGAAGGCAACCCCTTCAGGGGAGAAGTCGTCATCCTCGACAGATAATGCCAGGATGGTCAGGGAGTCCAGTAGCGTGGCCAGAACGGTGTAGTCATCGACGCGATTTTCCTCATAAGACAAGTCCGCAAGGGCATTGACCATGGACAGTTTTTGGTCGAGATAGCTCGAATCCGCTTCCAGCAAATAGGCGAGGAAGGGATCGTCGATGTCGAAATCCTCCAGCACAAAGGACGGAGCCGGGAAGCGGTCGCCTTCTTT
>CAYMLN010000304.1:3052-3967 GCA_964391045.1 uncultured Saprospiraceae bacterium | reverse complement strand
ACAGGAAAGGAAGCTCAGATGATCCGCTCCACCTGCACCCCCGCATCCCACAACGCCTGCTCTCCGGGCCTATAATCCAGCCGTAGGATCCCCGGCCGCTTCCCCGCCTCGATCGAACCGAGGTCATGATCAAAGCCCAAGGCCTCCGCCCCGTTGAGCGTCGCCCATCGGAGCAACGTGTCGAAGGGCACATACGATTGATACCGGGCGATGGCCTTCATCTCTTCCAGGATCGAGAGTTGCCAATTGGACGTAAGGCTGTCGGTGCCGATCGTCAGTCGGGCATCCGTGTCGAGGAAAGCCTGGTAATCAGGGAGCCGGTTTTCGATGTACAGGTTCGCATTCGGGCACGTCGCCCAATAGACATTGTCACTCCACAACCGGGCGATCCGGATGTCGTCGCGCGTGGTGAGCGTGTTGTGGACAAACAGCATCCGCTGGTCCGGGTCGAGGTGCGGGATGGTCGATTGCAGCGAGGATAATCCCGTCGGGATGAAATGATCGAGCGGAAATCCGAAGCCCGCATAGAATTCGCGAAACGGGCCGGCGCCGTGCATGAACATCACTTCTTCCGCCGGCGTCTCCTGGTTGTGGATACTGACCGTGCGGCCCGGCGAATTCATCTCGCGGAGGCGCTTGAACAGGCCCGGCGAAACACTGTACGGCGCATGCGGCACGGCCGAGAAATGCCCGTCAGCCGCCGCATAGGTTTCCGCATATGGTCGGATCAGTTCGTCCGTCCGGTGCGCCTGCTGGAAGTCGAAGAACTCGACAAACGAGTAATACCGGATCGGGCTGCGCCGCTTGACCGCAAAGGTGTCGGGCTTGTTGCAGATATCGCCGACGGCCTGGATGCCGGCCGCCCACATCTGCGCATCCGCGCGTTCGATCGCGGCATCGACCACTTCCTGCGCC
>CAYMLN010000304.1:0-3042 GCA_964391045.1 uncultured Saprospiraceae bacterium | reverse complement strand
AGCGTCACGACATGCCGGAGGAAGGGGAGGAGGCCCGTTCCTGTCGGCGCCTGGCCTTCGAGGTGCGACAGCTCGAGATGACAATGCGTATTGATGAAGCCGGGAATGAGTATCCCCTCGTTTAGCTCCAAATGCTCCTCTGTGACTTGTGCACGCGAGACGATCTCGACGACCTGGTCGTCGTCCATCACGACCACGCCTTCTTTCACCGGCGGGGCGGAGACGGGATAGATCCAATCGGCGGTCAGGTATCTCCGGCGCATCAGAACATCTTCACCACAAGCCCGTTGATCATGCGGGGCTCGAACCATGTGCTCTTGGGCGGAAGCGTGCCCTTGCTGTCAGAGACCTTGACGAGTTCGTCAAACTGGACGGGATAGATGCAGAAGCCGACATGGTGCTCCGATGCGCTGGCTTTCTCCTCGACCTTCTCCGGACCGAAGTTGCCCGACACGTAGCTCACGCGATTATCAGACCGTACATCGGTAATGCCAAGGATATTTTCGAGGATCTCCAGGTCGAGCAGGTGCGCATCCAGGATGGCCGCATCCTTCTTGTATTTCTTCAGGATCTCGGGTTTCCAGGTGAGCCTGTACCATTCGTCCTGGACGACCATCGTGATGTCGTACTTCTTGTCCGGCTTTGCCGGGCCGGGCAGGGAGACGATCTCGCAATAGCGGCTTACGGCGGCGATGAAGCGCGTGAGCTTCATATTGTACGGCAGCTGCACGATGCGGTTATAGTCGAGGATCTCGAGCTGGTCGAACGGGAAGATCGCCGTCATCAGCATGCGGTAGTCCTTATCCGGCGTCTCGCCTTGCAGGCGCACGAGTTTCTCCTGTGTGCTGCAGCGGTGATGGCCGTCGGCGATGTAGACCTTCGGCACGTCGGTCTTGTAGAGCTTGGCGAGTTCCGCGCCTTCGTCCGGGTCGATGCGATAGACGCTGTACTGGTGCGGCTGCGCGGTCGTCGCCATGCGGACGAACGGGCGGTGCTTCTTCTTGAGCCGCGCGATCTCTTTCGTGATGGCCTTGTCAGGGGCATGGGCGACGAGGACGGGCTTGACCATCGAGCCCCGCTGCAACAGCACTTTGAGCATGACCTGCTCGTGGCTGGCGATGGTCTCCTCGTGGCGGACGATCTTTCCCTTGCTGTAGTCGGCGACGTCGAGGCATGCGATGAGGCCCGTATGGATCTTGTCGCCCGTGCGGATCTCGAGGATGTAATACCCGGGGCCGGTCGTCTCGCGGAAGAACCCGTTGGCGTAATACTGGCTGAAGTCATTGCGGGCCGTGTCGAAGAACGATTCGGCCGATGCGATGAGGTCGGTGTTCGGGTAGATCGCCTGGAACGGATAGAGCTTCATGGACCGCTGGAATTTTTGGCGGCTGCAGCCGCCGGATCAAACGATAGACGCTCGCGTCAGACCTTCGACGGGTCGATGAAAGGCAGCGCTGTGACGGTGCCTTCGAGCAACTTCGAGCCGGCCTTCACCCAGATCGTCGAGCCCGGGGCCGCTAGGTCAGCCGGCACATAAGCCATGCCGATCGGGATCTGCAGCGAAGGTGACATCGTGCCGCTCGTCACGACGCCGATCTCCTGTCCGTCTGCCGTGCAGACCGGATAGCCATGCCGCGGCACCCGCCGGTCGTTGACCGTAAAGCCGACAAGCTTTCGGGCGACGCCTTCCTTGCGGTGCTTCGCGAAAACGGACTTCGACGGGAAATCTGAATTCTTCTTCAGTTTCGTGATCCAGCCGAGGCCGGCCTCGATCACGGACGTAGTGTCGTCGATGTCGTTGCCATACAGGCAGAAGCCCATTTCAAGTCGCAGCGTATCGCGTGCACCCAGGCCGGCAGGCACGGGCTTGACCGGTGAGTCGAGACCCATGATGGCATCCCACAGGTCGCCAACGTGTTGGGCATCGACATAAAGTTCGAATCCGCCCGAGCCGGTGTAGCCTGTCGCGGAGATCAGCACATTATCGAAGCCGGCAAAGCGGCCTTTCCGGAAATGATAATACTCGATGTCCGAGAGGTTGACGTCCGTCAGCGGCTGGAGCAACTGCGCGGCCATCGGACCCTGCACGGCGATCAGTCCCGTTTCATCCGAGATATTGATAAGACGCGTGTCGAATTTCGAAGCCAAGGCGGAGATGTGGTTCCAGTCTTTCTCCATGTTGGACGCGTTGACGACGAGCATGAAGGCTTGTTCGCCCTCGGCGCACATGTCCTCCGCCAGCCGGTACACGAGCATGTCGTCGACGATGCCGCCGCGGTCGTTCGGCAGGCAGGAATACTGCACCTGGCCGATGGCGAGTGCCGAGGCGTCGTTGGAGCTGATCGCCTGCACGAGGTCGAGGGCCTGCTTGCCCTTGACGATAAACTCACCCATGTGGGAGACGTCGAAGACGCCGACGCGCTTGCGTACGGCCTCGTGTTCGTCCATGATGCCGGTGTATTGAACGGGCATGAGATACCCGGCGAAGTCGACCATCTTCGCGCCGAGGGCGACGTGGCGGTCATAAAGCGGAGTCTGCTTGGACATGATTGTGTCTTATTGGATCAGTTCGATAGTGCGGATGACATCGCCGACGCTGATGCGGTGCACGATGTCCATCCCGGAGATGACGCGGCCAAAGATAGTGTACCGGCCGTCGAGGTGCGGGGCGGGGGCATGCGTGATGAAGAACTGCGTGCCTTCGGTGTGCGGGCCGGCGGAGGCCATGCCCACGTATCCTTCCTGGTCGTAATAGCTGCCGGCCAGTTCGGAACGCAGGGTGAAGTCCAGGCTTCCGTAGCCGTCACCGCGCGGACAGCCGGTCTGGATAACGAAGTTGGGCACGACGCGGTGAAACGCTTTCCCGTTGTAGAAGCCGGACTTGACAAGCTGTGCGAAGGCCGAGACGGTCTGCGGGGCGCGTTCAGGGAAAAGGCTCACGAGGATATCGCCCTTCGTGGTCGAGATCTTCACCTTGGCATCCGGGCCGAGCTGGTCGATAAGTGCCCAGTCGATCGGCTTGACGTTGCGCGAGACGATCGT
>CAYMLN010000303.1:0-3992 GCA_964391045.1 uncultured Saprospiraceae bacterium | reverse complement strand
CGCGGTGATCGACCAGCACCTGCGGGAAAGCGCAGAACCGGAATGGCGGGTCAAGGCCGGGTTGATCGGCTTCGAGGGTGGCGGCACGGCCTGGCTGACCCCATCCCTCGCGATCGACGGCAACCTGCGGTACAGTTTCACAGGCGTGCTGACCGGATTGGGCGCGGATTTCGGCGGTGAGCGTATCGGTTTCTACGACGGTATCTACAGCCTCCGCTGGTCCGGCCCGAAAGACAAGCTGAAACTCTTCGGCTGGGCCGGCCGCAGCGATACGGATTTTGACAGGGTCGACGATCCGCGCGAACGCATGCGGTACAAGGACTTCTTCGATATCCGCTATGACAATGCTGTCATCGGCCAGGGCCTCACCTATTTGCACACGATCGATCCCGCATTCAGCATCAAGGCCGGCGCGTCATGGTCCGGCCTGAAAGCCGATTATACGCGCAACGGCACGTTCGGTACCGCCACCATCATGGATTCCTCCGCCATTCGCCAGCAGGTGGTGTCCGCATTCGTGGAAACGGCCAACCGGATAACGCCGGCCTTTGCCTGGAAGGCGGGCATTGTCTATCTCTACCGCGACCTGGGTGACGACCCGGCATCGATCTCACCCTTCCTCGCCGAATCGGCGTTGCGTCCCTATGGTGAGGCGAATGTTCGGCTCAGCGAATCCCTCACCGTCGAAGGCGCCGCCGAAGTGGTCTATGACATCCCTGATGAGGACTGGCTACCCGGTGGGAGTATTCGCGTGGATTGGCAACCGGGCAGCGTCTTCGAAGGATGGATCGGATCGCGGCTCGGGACGGGCCAGCGCGTGCGCACCTATGATGAAGACGGCGGTGCGGCCATGCTTCGCGTGTCGAACACCCAGGCCGGGATGCGTATCCGGGCCGGCAGTCATGCCTTCGTCCAGAACGTCTTTCTCCACCGGACAATGGACATGGCCGTGGGCATCCTCGCCGAAGGCGCAGCGCACATGGCCGACTACGGCGACGGGACCTGGCCGTCCCTCGCCTTCCTCGGGGCTTCAGGATACTCGACCCAATGGGGGTGGGAAGGCACGTGGCGCTACACGGGCCCGAAGAACTTGTCTGTTGAGGTCAACCAAACCTTCCTCAAGAGCCTGCGCTCGATCGACACCGGCATCGGCCAGGATCCCGGGCGGTATGCCACCGGATATGCCACGCACATCATGGCGGCGAAGGAATTCTTCGGGCGCCGCAAGGACAAGGAGCGCATCTGGCACATCAGCGTGCGCGCCCTCTTTCACGGCGGGCTCTGGGAGCCGCGGATCGACGACGCCGCCTCAGAAGCCGCACTGGCGACGGTCTACGCGGATCCATACCAATACACCGAACGCCTGCCGGCCTACTCGCGCGTAGACCTCACGCTGACACGCACCATCGCCGGCCCGCGGCTGCGCATGCGCATCGCGCTCGACATCCAGAACGTGCTCAATCTCGAGAACACCGCCTTCCTGTATTACGATCCGTTCCTGCGCAGCGTCCGGACCCAGGCGCAACTAGGTATCATCCCGATCTTGTCCGTGCAGTTGTCCGGAACGGGCCGCCGGTGATTTTTTTACGTCCACTTACGGGCCGCATGATGTATATTTCGAGAAACTAATCCGAATCACATCATGGATGACAAAACGAAATCGATCCTGGCGCACATCACCCTTATCGGGTGGATCGTCGCCCTTGTCATGAACCAGTCCGAGAAGGGGGAAAACACATCCTTCTACCTTCGGCAAAATCTCGGCTTCTTCCTCTTGCTGGTGGCAGGTGGCGTACTGGGTATGTTTACCTTCGGCATCGGGTCGATGATCGTCTATATCCTCGTGCTGGTCCTCTGGGTCCTGAGCCTCGTTGGCGCCCTTAGCGGCCAAAAGTCCCTGACACCGGTGATCGGACAGATGTTCCAGGACTGGTTCAAGGCGATCAGCTGATCCGCTTTTCCTTTTCGCAAGACGCCCCGTCCTTCTTTCTGATTGATGACGCGGTCCGGCATACGCCGGGCGATCACTCGATCTTTTCCAGCCGGAAAGCGAGATGGAATTGCGGGCTGATATGCCGTGCGTAGTAGACAAGCCCTACACCTTCGGCGTAGATCTCCTCGCCCGACCAGGTGGAATTCGTCCATCCGTCACGCTCCGTCTCGAGCTGGTCAAACGTCGTGAAGCGGACCGCCGGGAGGGACTTGTCGGCCCAAGTCCAGACGGTATCTCCTGCAAACTTCCGCCTTCGCTGCAGGACAAGGTGTAGCGAATCACCGGGCTGCCACCATTCGAGGTGCGTCAGGTAGACGGCCGACGTATCGGCCACGTTAAAGGGCATCCGGTTGCCCGCGTGGATCGTCACGCCGACGGCCCGCGCCCCAAGTGAATCATATGTTAACAATGTCAGGGAATCCGTGATCACACCTGACGAAACGACCCGATCCCGCTGCCGCAACAAGACGCGTCCGCCGGCATCGAGGTTCTCGCTTTGCAATACGCTGTCGCCCACCCGGCGCAACTTCCAGACCTCGCGTCCGCCAAGACTATCCGTTACGTTGGCGTAGTAATACATCGCGCCCTGATCCGCGAGGCGGTCAACCGGATAATAGAACGCGGACAAATCATCTGCGCGCCGCCCGTCGGAAGGGCGACAGGCCGCGACAAGCGCAAGAAAGAGCATGACAATTTGGCACATGCCTCCCGGTCTGGTACGGTATCTGTCCATATCTTTGCGTCCTTAACGCGACCCACAAATATGTTTAAATTCTTCACCAAGATATTTGGTTCAAAATACGAGCGCGACGTCAAGGCGTACTCGCCTGTCGTCGAGGCCATCAACGCGCATGCCGCGGACTATGCCGCCCTGAGCCACGACGCCTTGCGCGCCAAGACGGCGGAGTTCAAGACGCGTATCGCCGACCACCTCAGCGAGATCGATGCGGAGATCGCCGACCTCCGGGGCCGGGCGGATGCCGAGACCGACTTCGGGGTCAAGGAAGACCTCTACAAGGAACTCGACGAACTGATCAAGGAACGCGACAAGGCACTGGAAGAGATCCTGCGCGACCTGTTGCCCGAAGCCTTCGCGGTAGTGAAGGAAACAAGCCGTCGCTTTTCCGAAAACGAGACCCTGCGTGTCACCGCCACCGACCACGACCGCGACATGGCGATCCGCAAGGCCTACGTGACGATCGAGGGCGACAGTGCGGCCTGGAAGAACGAATGGGTCGCGGCCGGCGGCCAGGTCCGCTGGAACATGGTGCCCTACGACGTGCAGCTCATCGGCGGCATGGTGCTCCATGACGGCAAGATCGCGGAGATGGCCACCGGGGAAGGGAAAACGCTCGTCGCCACCCTGCCCGCCTACCTCAATGCACTCGCCGGACAGGGCGTACACATCGTCACGGTCAACGACTACCTCGCCCGCCGCGACAGCGAATGGGTGGGTCCCATCTTCGAATTCCTCCTGCTCACGGTCGACTGCATCGATAAGCACAAGCCCCACTCGCCGGAACGCCAGCAGGCTTACCGCAGCGATATCACGTATGGGACGAACGCCGAATTCGGCTTCGACTACCTGCGGGACAACATGGTCCGGTCGCCGGAAGAACAGGTCCAGCGCAAGCACCACTACTGCATGGTCGACGAGGTCGACTCCGTGCTCATCGACGATGCGCGCACGCCGCTCATCATCTCCGGCCCCGTGCCGGCCGGGCAGGAAGAGCAGGAATACATGGAGCTCCGGCCCTATGTCGAGAAACTCATCGAGGCGCAGCGAAAGCTCGCCACGCAATACCTAAGCGATGCCCGCAAGCTCTTCCACGACGGCGCCATCGGCGTCCAGGAAGGCGAGTCCGGCATGGCCCTCCTCCGCGCGTACCGCGCCCTGCCCAAGAACCGGCCGCTCATCAAGTTCCTCTCCGAGGATGGCGTGAAGGTCACCCTCCAGAAGACGGAGAAGGGCTTCTCACCCAAGACCATGTACCGCGAC
>CAYMLN010000302.1:0-4024 GCA_964391045.1 uncultured Saprospiraceae bacterium | reverse complement strand
AACGGCGGCAGCTGCGCTCGTCAGCTCGGCGGTATTCGCCTACCTCCACGGCTACCAGGGGTGGGTCGCCATGGTCAAGATCTTCTTCCTGGCGCTCTTGTTCGCGGCCCTGTTTGTCCTCACACGCTCCTTGTGGCCGGTCATCATCCTGCACACGCTCATCGACATGCTCAGCGGCTGGCTCGGCGTCCGGCTCGTGCGCACGTCGGAAGACGGACAGTCGCCGGGCGACGCACCGTAGTCAATCCTCCAATGTATTCTTCAGCGATGGGATTCGTAGAATTCCACGACCCGCTCATCGACCATGATGTCGCGCGCGGTCAATGGCTTTTGCAAGTAGATCCCTTCAAACGAACGGCACCGGCTCAGGGCCACGTACGCCTGCCCGTGCTCAAAGGCGCCCTGCCCGAGGTCAATGCGCACCCGGTCATAGGTTTGCCCCTGGCTCTTGTGGATGGTCACGGCCCACGCCAGTTTGACGGGATATTGCGTGAATGAGCCCGTGACCTCCGTCCGGATGGGCTCGGGCCCTTCCGGCATATACGTGTAGCGCAGCATGTCCCATGTCATGCGCTGGAGTTCGATGACCTTGCGTTCGCCATTCTCCCCGCTGAGCTCGACATCGATGCGGTCGGGCGATATCGTGAGGATGCGCCCGAGCGTCCCGTTGACATATAGGCGTTCGGGATGATTCCGGATCATCATGACCTGCGCGTCTTCCTTGATGGCGAGGTTGATGTCCGTGGGAAAGAGCTTTGGATTGAAATCCCCGCTCACATCGGCGGAATAGTGTACTTCGGAAAAGGGCAGGGCATCGAGCCGCGCCGCATTGATGCGCTGTGCCGCGGCATTGGTGCCGCACAGGGTGAGATAGGGCTCCTCGGGCGCTTCGTCCGGCCGATAGCGTTCGTTGAGATGATCGAGATCGTCCTGGTCGAACCGCATCTGTCGGATCCGGTCCAGCAGTTGGATGAACCCGCGTTCGCGCTGCCGGTAGACCTGTGTGAGCTCGACCATGTCGAAATCTGCCCCTCGCCGGAAGACATGGGCGGAAAAGAAATACGGGCTTTCGTACACCGTCTGGAAGAACGCGCGCTCTTCGGGCGTGCTCACCACGGGAGGCAACTGGAACAGGTCGCCGAAGAAAAGCATCCGCAAACCCCCGAAGGGCTCAGGGGATTTCCGGTGCATGCGCAACGACAAGTCGATGGCATCCATGATGTCGGCGCGGACCATCGAGATCTCGTCGATGACGATCATGTCGAGGTGCTTCGCCAGGCGCGTCAATTGGGGGATCATCCGCACATCGCCGGCTTGCAGCAACCGGGGCGGAAAGCGGAAAAAGGAATGAATGGTCTGCCCCTGGACGTTGAGTGCGGAGATGCCGGTCGGGGAGAGCACGGCGATTTTCTGTTGCGTCGTTTTGCGAAAAAGGGTCAGCAGCGTGGACTTCCCGGTGCCGGCCTTGCCGGTGACGAAGAGATGGCCCGTGCCGTGCTCGAGTTGGCTGAGCAGGTCCTGGAACGTCTGGTCCAGTATCAGGGGTTCTTTCATGCCTTCGGCGTGACCAGCACGACGTACACGGGGAAGTGATCGCTGTACCCGCCCTGGTAGGTCCCGCCGGCATAGGTCCGCAGCGGATAGCCCTTGAAGGCCCCCGAGCGCTGGACCATGTACGGTTGATGATACACGCCGGCCTTGTGGTAGCGGAGGCCGTCCCGCGCCGTGGCCAGCGGGCCGCTCAGGATGATCTGGTCAAAGAGCCCCCAGGCATCCTGGTAGGCGGTAGTCCCATACCCTTTACGGTAAAAGGATTCGAAAGGATTGAACCGATCCCCAGGCTTGAGGTTGTCCATGTCGCGATGCGCCCTAAGCGCGGTGCGCACGCTCTCGTTGACCGGATCGTCATTCAGGTCCCCCATGACGATCGACTTCACGACGCCTTCATGTTCCGCGAGGCTGTCCAGCACGCGGGCATTGTACGCCGCGGCCGCAATGCGCAGGTGCGCCGTGGTTTGCTCCCCGCCGCGGCGGCTCGGCCAGTGATTCACCGAGACGGCCACCTTCTCGCCGAGCAGGTTTCCGACCGCGATGAGGATATCACGTGAGTATCGCGGTGCTTCTCCGGGGTCATTCGTGGGCAGGGGATAATAGATGACCTTCTCGGGCTTGAAGTACCTCGGGTTATAAAGGAGCGCGACATCCACGCCGCGGCCGTCGCGCGAGTCCTGGTGCAGGATGCCGTAGTTGCGGCCCGCCACGGCGGGCTGGCGCACGAAATCCGCCAGCACGGAGCGGTTCTCGATCTCGGAAACGCCGAGGAGCGCAGGGCCGTCGGGCGTCACGTCCGTCCCGATCTCGCCGACGACCCGCGAGAGCTTTCCGAGCTTTTCCCAATACACCGCGGAGGTATAGAGGTTCGGGCCATGCGGGGTGAATTCCAGGTCGTCCGTATCCGGACTGTCCAGGGTGTCGAAGAGGTTCTCGAAATTGTAGAAGGCTACGCATACCGCCGTAAAATCGGATTGGGCGGCCAGCCGCACGGCGGCGGCGAGGAGGGATAACAAGATGAGGGCGGATCGCATGCTGCGAAGATTGCTGATTTTAGACAAATGACGGCACCGCCGGAGGGGTGGGAGGGTCGGATGTTCTCCCCTTTCGCCCTTTCATTACCTTTGGTCCTTATGGTGAAAAACAGAGTCCTTCTCGCCTGCCTCCTCTTGCTTTCCGGCTTTGCCCACGGGCAGCTGGTCATCAGCGGACGCATCGTCGATGACGTCACGGGCCTACCACTGGCCGGCGTGCGGGTCAGCACGGATTATCCGGACGCGGTGGTGACCGGCGACGATGGGGCATTCTCCGTCAAGCACGTGACCTTCATGGATGTCCGGCTTACGCTCGAGATGGGCAATCTGCAGATCCACGTGGATCGCCGGCTTGACGCCCTGCAGGACCAGTCGTTCGGCGATGTCCGCTTTAACATGTCGGGAGGGCAGTCCAATGATCGCGAGTTGCCGTCGATCACGCTCGACGAAGGCGACCAGGACGAGGGGATCAACGTATCCTCCCTGCTTCAGTCCGGGAATGAATTATTTGCCCAGCAGACCAACTTCAACTTCAGTCCCGCCCGTTTCCGGCGGCGGGGCCTGGAACCGCTGTACACGGAAGGCTATCTGAACAACATGCCCGTCAACGACGGGGAGTCCGGCGGCATATTCTGGAGCCAGTGGGGCGGCCTCAACGACGTCATGCGTCGCAACGACCAGGTCATCGGCGCCGAGTCGTCCGACTGGGCGTTTGGCGGCGTCAGCGGCACGTTCAACACCGACCTGCGCGCGTCCTCCCAGTGGCGGCAAAAGCGCATCAGCTATGCCGTGACCAACCGCAGTTACCGCAACCGTCTCATGGCGACCTGGTCCACCGGCCTGCTGCCGTCGGGCTGGGCGATCAGCCTCTCCGGTTCGCGCCGCTGGGCGCAGGAGGGATTCATCGAGGGCACCTTCTACGATGCATGGTCGTACTTCGTTTCCGTCGACCGCAAGTGGAACGAACGGCACCTGACGAATTTCGTGGCCATGGGCGCGCCGTATCGCCGCGGTGGCGCCAGCGCGTCCATCCAGGAAATGTATGACCTGGCCGGAAGCAACTACTACAATTCCAACTGGGGATACCAGCAGGGGGAGAAACGCAACGGTCGGGTCTACGCGGGCCACCAGCCGCTGTTCATGCTTCGCCATGACTGGAAAGCGGCCGATAATTTCCAGGTCTCCGGCGTGATCGGCTACCAGACCGGCAACAACAGCATCGAGACGATCGACTGGCTCAACGCGCCCGATCCCAGGCCGGATTATTACCGGCGACTGCCCAGCTATTTCGACGATCCCGACGTGGCCGACGAGGTGCGGCAGCAATTCATCAACGACCCCACGCTCCTGCAGATCGACTGGGATGGCTTGTACAATGTCAATTACCACAGCCAGGAAACGATCGAGGACGTCGACGGCATCGAGGGCAATGACGTGAC
>CAYMLN010000301.1:0-4024 GCA_964391045.1 uncultured Saprospiraceae bacterium | reverse complement strand
TGTCGTTCCGGCGCTCAACAGCGCGTTTGCCATCCTGTTGTTCCGCCAGGCTTTCATGAGCCTCCCGGATGACCTCATCCATGCGGCCCGCGTGGACGGCTGCGGCGAACTGCGCATCATCTTCCAGATCCTGTGCCCAAACATCCTGCCGACGATCATCACCGTCGGCATCCTCACGTTCATGAACGCCTGGAATGACGTCCTCTGGCCGCTCATCGTCATCCGGGACGAACATCGCATGACCATGCCGCAGCTGGTCACGCTCTTCGCCGTCGGCGGGCGGGCCGAGGCCCAGCTTGGCGTCAAGCTGGCGTCTTCCGTATTGCTTGCGTTGCCGGTCATCATCGCGTACGTCCTGTTCCAACGTCATTTCATCCAAAGCATGGCCTCGACGGGCCTCAAAGATTGAATCACCGGTCGAATTCGTATAATCTCGAAACCTGTATGTCTCTCCTTACCCGTACATCCATACGCCTCAAGGCCGATCCCCACCAGGTGATCCTGAAGTTCCTCGATTTCGGCAATGAGGCCAGGTTCCGGCCCGTGATCGATTTTGTGAATGGTCTTGATGAAGCCGCTGTCAGCCGACAACTGGACGACATTCGCCGTGCGTTCGCACACCGGCACGTCGACCTGGACGGCGCCTTCCGACAACATGCCCAACGCCTGGCCGCTTACTTACCGCCGGATATGTCCGAGCGCAAGATGCTGCTGGCCGGCGCCTACTTCACGCACGAGTACAGCATCCAGGCCGCGGCGCTTTTTAATCCGTCCATCATTCCGCATCCCGACCAAAGCGGCACGGCCGAGGGTGAATTACGCTTCATCATGTCCCTTCGCGCCACCGGTGAGGGCCATATCAGCTCGGTGGCGTTACAGTCCGGTACAGCAACCGCAGATGGTCAAATCACGCTGGCATCGCCGCCTCCCGCGCTGTCGTGCGGCCAGCTCGATCCCGATATGCGTCTGGATCTGCGCACGTTCCTCCGCCTGGCAGCCCCTATGGTCGGGACCGATCCGTCCTGGTCAGGCCTGCTGACGGCGGAGTTCAGCCTGCGGGAGATCCTGTTGCAACTCGACCACCTGCAAACCACGATGGACATCGACTTGTCAGCTGTCCGGCAGGCCGCGCAAGCAGTATTCGAAGAAAATTATGAGGTCGCGTTCGACCCGACGCATCCTGAGAACAGCCGCGTGCTGTTCCCCCGCTCACGCGCTGAATCGAATGGCATGGAAGATGTGCGCTTCGTCCGTTTCGAGGATGATGGCATGACGCGCTACATCGGCACATACACGGCATACAATGGCCGGGCCATCCGTCCCCAGCTCATCGAGACGACGGACTTTCTCCGGTTCCGCATCCGGGCACTCAGCGGCGCGGCCGTCTCCGACAAGGGGATGGCGCTGTTTCCGCAAAAGGTCAACGGCCGGTATGTCATGGCCGGACGACAAGGCGGCCGCGACATCTCGATCATGTATTCCGACGACCTCTACCACTGGGACAGTCACCGACCGCTGCAAACGCCGCAGCGGGCCTGGGACATCGTGCAACTCGGCAATTGCGGCAGCCCCGTGCTGACGGACGAAGGCTGGCTCCTGCTCACGCATGCGGTCGGCCCGATGCGCCGATATGTCCTGGGCCTCACCCTCCTCGACCGTGACCGGCCCGAGCGCGTGATCGCCACGCTTGACGAACCCCTCCTCGAGCCGAATGCAGAAGAACGCGAAGGGTATGTGCCGAATGTGCTCTATACCTGCGGCATGCTCGAACACGCGGGCCGGCTGATCATCCCCTATGCCATGTCGGACAGTGCCATCGGCTTTGCCACGGCGCGGATCGGGGACCTGCTCGATGCGCTACTTCATCGTCAACGATAAAACATCCCGCGCGATCAATACACGATCCCCGCGCACACGCAGCATGAACATGATAACGAAAACCTGGACCATCCTCACGTTTCCACTCCTGCTCCTGGCATGCGCCTCCCCGATTGCCCAGCAGCCGCCCCCACTCGTCAATACAGCCCATCTCGATCACCTGTACACCGAGGTCCCCGTGGGCGAGGACACGCTCGGGGCGATCTGGATCTACTGCGAGGCGCCGGACTACGTCCATGTCGGCGATGACGACGAAGGCTTCACGTGCGTGGATGACGTGGCCCGCGCGCTGGTCTTCTACAGCCGCGCATACACGAGCCGTCCGTCGCCCGACGTTGGCCGCAAGATCCGCGGGCTGACCCGCTTTCTCCTCCATATGCGGGCGGACAACGGGTACTTCTACAATTTCATGTTTCCCGACGGCACGATCAACACGACGCATGTCAACAGTCGTGCGGAGGCCGGATGGTGGTCGTGGCGGGCGTTCTGGGCGTTGGCAGAGATGAGCCTTATCCCTGATGCGGATATGGCCGACCTGCGGGTCGCCGCGAAACCCGCGATGGACACCCTTCTCGCACGGGTAGACAGGCTCTGTCCGTCGCCCGCCGATGATGTCGAGATCGAAGGCCTGATCTTGCCGGCCTGCCTGGCCGACCTTGGCGCGGACCAGCTCAGCGTCCTGCTGACCGCCCTTGTGCGCTATCATCAATCGTATCCGGACGAATCATCGCGGCAGCGGATCCTCGACATCGGAAACCTCTTGCTGCGCGTTCAATTTGGCGACCGGGAGAAGCCGCCCCATTTCGCCTTTCTCAGTTGGCGGAACATCTGGCATGCCTGGGGCAACGCCCAGGCGTATGCGATATTGCTGGCCGGACAGGCGATCGATCACCAGCCCTTCATCGATGCGGGCATGCGTGAAGTGCGCTCCTTCTACCCCTACGTGATGGGTAACGGCCGTCCCGCCGCATTTCGAGTTGACTGCACGACCATGCCCTGCACCCTGCGCGACGTGGCGCAATTCCCGCAGATCGCGTACGGGCAACGCCCGATGATCCTTGCCGCCCTCGAGGCGTATCGCGTCACCGGTGACACCCTGTATGCCGGAACCGCTGCTGCGCTGGCCGCGTGGTTCTTCGGTAGCAATGCGGCGGGCCAGCCCATGTATGATGTAGCGACCGGGCGAACGTATGACGGCCTGAACGGCCCCGCGGACATCAACCATAATGCGGGTGCGGAATCCACCATCGAAGGCCTGCTCACCCTCCAGGCCATCCAGGCGTTTCCCGATGCGAAAGCCGCACTGGACAAGTATCTTGCCGAACCGAAGGAATAGACGCACATGGCAGCCATCCGATTCGATCATGTCACCAAGCGCTTCGGCCCGCTGACGGCCATCGACGACGCGACCCTGGATATCCGGGACGGCGAGTTCCTCGTCCTTGTCGGTCCGTCAGGCTGCGGCAAGTCCACCCTGCTGCGCATGATCGCCGGCCTGGAAGAGATCACCGAAGGGACGCTAATGATCGACCGCCAACGCGTCAATGACCTGCCACCGAAGGACAGGGACATTGCCATTGTGTTCCAGAACTACGCGTTGTATCCGCACATGACGGCGTATGACAACATGGCGTTCGGACTCAAGATCCGCGGATGGGGCAAGGCCCAAATTCGCGAGAAGGTCATGGACGTGGCGCGCATCCTGGAGATCGAGCCCCTGCTCGACCGCAAGCCCAGAGCGATGTCCGGCGGACAGCGGCAACGCGTCGCCATCGGACGCGCGATGGTCCGCGACCCGAAGGTGTTCCTGTTTGACGAACCGCTGAGCAATCTCGACGCCAAGCTGCGCGGACAGATGCGGCTGGAGATCGCCCGGCTGCACCGGCAACTGCGCACCACCGTCGTGTATGTGACCCATGACCAGGTCGAGGCGATGACGCTCGGGGACCGCATTGCCGTCATGCACGGCGGGCGCATCCTGCAACTTGATACGCCGCAAAACGTTTACAACCATCCGGCCAATCAATTCGTGGCCGCTTTTATCGGCTCGCCGCCGATGAATTTCATCCCGGGACGACTGGACGAGACAACCCACGGACTGACATTCACGGACCAGGCCGGGACCTTCGTCGCCGCACACCTGGCC
>CAYMLN010000300.1:0-4027 GCA_964391045.1 uncultured Saprospiraceae bacterium | reverse complement strand
GTGGCCGAACTTTCGCCGGAGGATACCCATCTGCACCTGAACCTCGCGGGACGCAACCCGGACGACGGCATGAACGACATCGCCTATGAGAAAGGTGCGCATTTCCTCATGCGGCTCGAACAGGCCGTCGGACGAGAGAAGTTTGACGCGTTCCTTAAGGGGTATTTCGACACGTATCAATTCAAGTCTGTCTCAACGGAGGAGTTCGTCGCATATCTCCGGAAAAACCTGTTGGAGCCGAACAACGTCGAGGTGGACATCGATGCCTGGATCTACGGCCCGGGCCTGCCGGCCGACTGCCCCGTCGTCAAGCCGGAACGTTTTGCCGCGGTGGATGAAGCCGTGACCGGTTTCCTCGCCGGCTCACCATCGAAGAATCTGAAGACCGAGGCATGGAGCACACATGAGTGGCTCCATTTCATCCGCGCATTATCCGGCAAGGCATCCCTGGCACAATTGAAAGACCTGGACGCGACATTCAACCTGACGCGCTCGACCAACAGTGAGATCCAGGCGGCCTGGTACCAGGTCGGCATCGGCGCGGGCTATGGCCCGGCCATGCTTCCCCAAATCGAGGACTTCCTCGTTCATGTCGGTCGCCGGAAGTTCTTGACGCCGCTGTACACGGCACTTGTGGAGAATGGCATGCGGGCCGAGGCGGTCGCCATCTACGGAAAGGCGCGACCCAATTATCACAGCGTGGCGTACAACACGATCGACGCCCTGCTGAAGGAAGTAAAATGATGGATCAGGGCCGGCCGACGAGATAGTAGACGCCGGTCGTGAAGAAATTGCGGATCCAGGGCAACCGGCTCACCCATGTCCAGACGATCCGCGGGTGCAAGCCGAATTTATACTGGTAGATCGGGTTGACGAAGTAGTGCGTCCGGGCCAGTATGCGCAAGTGACTCGCGCGCAGGCACCGTTCGAAACGCTCGATGCTGATCCCCGTGCGTTTGATGTCCATGAGCTCTTCGACCGTCGCGTCTGACTCTCCGGCCCACGTCAGGATCGATCGGTACAGCCCTGCCGGCAACAGATGCACGTAGGGCAGCCGGGCGAGCCATTTCCGCTTGCAGATCTGTTGATGTCCGCCATACGGCATTTGCCACGGCGGAAAGGCGAAGAAGATCAACCCGCCCTCCTCCAGGAAGAGCGGCAAATGGGCGATGAATTCCCGCTGGCCGGGCACATGCTCGATCACGTCCTTCAGGATGACGAGGTCGTATCGCCCGCCAAGGTCATTCTCCGGGTCGATGTCGAAAATGTTGCGGTTGACAAACTCGATACGGCCTGCTGCAACAGCCTCCCGGTGGAAGGCTTCAGCGGATTCAACCCGGCTTGGCGAAAGCTCGACGCCGGTACAAAACGCGCCGCGTTCCAGGAATGCCTTGAGGACACCGGCTTCCGCGCAGCCGATCTCCAGGACCCTCCGCCAGGACTTCCCGGGGACCTGACGGTCGAGGAATGGCAGGATGTGATCGACGGTCACGCGGTACTGCATTTCGAAGTACCGCGACTTGTCCAGGTGGAAGTCAAACATCAGCGACCCTTGAAATCCGCCTTGCGCTTCTCGATGAAGGCGCCGGTCCCTTCCTTGAAGTCCTCCGTATCGGCTGTTTCCCCGAAGACCTTAGCCTCCATGGCGAAGCCATCTACGCCAGGCTGGAAATATGCGTCCACACAGCGGATAATCCCCCGCAGGGCGACCGGTCCGCGCGCGGCCATCTTTAAGGCGAGTTCGCGAGCCGTGCCGGGCAATGCATCGGCCGGTACGCAATGGTTGACAAGCCCGATGCGGTAGGCTTCTTGCGCATTGATCATATCGCCGGTCAGCAGGAGTTCCATCGCCTTGCCTTTTCCGGCCAGCTGGATCAACCGCTGCGTACCGCCATAGCCCGGGATGATCCCGAGGTTGACCTCCGGCTGCCCGAAACGGGCATGCTCGGCCGCGACGCGAACGTGACAGGCCATGGCAAGCTCACATCCCCCGCCAAGGGCGAAACCGTTGACGGCGGCAATGACGGGTTTGTGGAACATCTCGATCAGCCGGAAGATCCGCTGCCCCTTGGCGCTCAGGTGATGCGCCTGTTCGCCGTTGAGCGCATGCAACTCCTTGATGTCGGCGCCGGCGGCGAACGCCTTTTCACCCGTGCCCGTGAGGATCACGCAGGAAAAGGAATGTGCATGATGCCCTTCGGTGAAGAAGTGCGCGAGTTCATCGAACATTCGCGCATTGAGCGCATTCATGGCTTCCGGCCGGTTGAGCCGAAGGATGAGCACCGGGGCCTCGACCTCGATGGTCAGCGTCTGGTATTCCGTCATGCGGCAAAGGTAAGCAACCGATGACGGACGATTTCAAGACTGGCCGAAGACGAACTCAGTGTACGTTGCGCCCGATCCAGAAAACCAGGATCACGGCCAGCGCGATCCAGGCCGCACGGCTGCCGAAGATGACCGGCCGAAGCCGCGCATACCGTGACGGCCACAGGACCGGCAGGAGCATGCCCGCAGTGATGTAGAATATTCCGGGAATGATCAGCGGATTGAGCTGCATGGCCTCGAGGGGATGCCCATTCAACACTTGGTGGATGGCGCGTTGCGACCCGCAACCCGGACATGCCAGGCCCGTCAACGTCCGAAATGGACAAGGCGGAAAGAAATGAGCCGCGGGATCGAATATCCCGTACACGACCACCAGCGCCAGCAGGACGAACCCGATCGCCAGCCGCTTACAGGCTGCCGCCTGAACCCGAGAGGATGCTTCCGGCGACACCGAAGAAGATGAACAGGAGATAGAGGATGATCACGATCGCGCCGCTGATCGCCCCGATCTTGACCCATTTGCCCGCATCCCGGCTGGCCTGCTCCGCAGCGTCATACTGGCCGGACGACCATAGCGTATCCACCTTCGTGGCAAAGATGATGCTGACGATGCCGAACGGAAGGCAGCAAAGCAGCGTGACCAGGATCGACTCGACGAGCCAGTTCTTGGGTGGCGTCGCAGGTCTCGCGATGGTCTCCATGGCCGGATAGCTCATGGGGGACGGCGGCTCAAGACTTACCGGCAACAGGGGCACGAGTTCGTTCAATTGCACGGCCGGCACCCAATCGGCAAGCCCTTCCTTCCAAACGAGCGTCTCCCGCGTCAGGCCCTTGTCCCGCAATTCGTCGAACGTATACGGCCCGAAGCGTTCGCGGCCATCCGTGTAGTAATACTGACTCATGTGCACAATGGTTGTCGAGGTTCAATTTAGGCAATTTCGTCGTCCCGCAAGAGGTCAGGTCGCCGGGTCCGGGTCCGCTCGAGGGCCTGGTCGTGCCGCCATGCCTCGATCCTGGCCTCATGTCCGGACAAGAGGACATCCGGTACGGCCTGGTCCTCCCAGACAGCCGGACGTTTATATACCGGCGGGGCCAGCAGGTCATCCTGGAAGGAGTCGGTCAGGGCTGACGTCTCGTCATTGAGAACCCCGGGCAACAGGCGCCCGATGGCATCGACCACGATGGCGGCCGCGAGTTCGCCGCCGCTCAGGACGTAATCACCAATGGAGATCTCCATCGTGACAAAGGTCTCGCGGATGCGCTCATCGATGCCCTTGTAATGCCCGCAGATCAACAGCAGCCGCTGACGGAGACTCAGCATATTGGCCAGGGGCTGGTCGAATCGCCGGCCGTCAGGCGTCAGGTAGATGATCTCGTCGTAGGACCTTTCGGCTTGGAGGGCGCGAATGGCCGCCGCCAGGGGCACGGGCATGAGCACCATGCCCGCGCCACCACCGAATGCATAATCGTCGATCTGCCTGTGCTTGCCCAACCCATACGTGCGCAGGTCGATCACGCGCACATGCAGCAGCCCGCGGTCCGCCGCGCGCTTGAGGATAGAATGGGAGAACGGGCCCTCGAGCAGTTCAGGAACGACAGCGAGGATATCGATCTCCAGCATGGGTCGCTGCGGCGCGCTCACTCAATCGCAAGCAACTGGACCTCGAAGATCAGCGTGGAATACGGCTGGATCTTCTGCCCC
>CAYMLN010000299.1:0-4028 GCA_964391045.1 uncultured Saprospiraceae bacterium | reverse complement strand
CCGGCACGCCCTTCTTGTCCGTCGGCTCGCCGAGCAACAGGCCCAGGCCCCGCTCGCGAATGCCCCACACATCCCTGTACACGGGGCCTTCGGGGTAGTAATCATGCGCATAGCCGAAACCCTGCTCCCGCAATTGCGCATGCATCGCTTCCGCGCGACGACGCAATTCGTCCGCATCGTCGCCATAGAACTCGATCATCTGGATCGCGTCGGGTTCGCCCTTGATGAACCCGCACATCCCGGCCGTCTCCATGTTTTTCCGGCTGTACTGCAGCAGCGAATGACTCAGGATCTCCACGGCGGCGGGCCCATGGCTGACCATCGTGCGTACGGCGCGGATGGCGTCGTAGGCCTGGTCGAACTGCACGACACTGACGCCTTTGCACTTCGGCAGGTCGACCAACCTGAGCTTCGCCTCGAGGATGATGCCCAGCGTCCCTTCGCTGCCGATGAAGATGCGATTGAGGTCGCCGCAACCGGAGGCCAGGAAGTCGTCGAGCGCATAGCCGCCGACGCGACGCATGGTCTTCGGATAGCGGGCCTCCACCTCGTCGCGCAGCGGGACGGCGATGTCCATCATCGCGCGGTAATACGAAGCGTGCGGATCATGTCCGTCCAGCTTGGCCTGCACCTGCGCAGGCGTGAGCGCTTCGGTGTGCAGGACCGTGCCGTCGGCGAGCATGACCTTGAGCGCAAGCACGTGGTCGCTGGTCTTGCCGTAGAGAATGCTCTTCGTGCCTGATGAGTTGTTGGCGATCATGCCGCCGACGGTGGCGCGGGTGCTCGTCGCCGGGTCGGGGGCGAACTCCAAACCATACGGCTTCAGGAAGAGGTTGAGCTGGTGCCTGACGACGCCCGGCTGGACTATAACTGTATGGTCCTCGACGGAACCGATGGCCTTCATGTATTTCGAAAAATCGAGGACGATGGCTTCAGCCACCGTCTGCCCGGCCAGGCTGGTTCCGCCGCCGCGCGGCAGTATCGGGACCTTGTGCGTGCAGGCCACCTCGAGGGCGATGCGTACATCGGTTTCGTCCTTTGGACAAACGACTGCGACCGGCAGGATCTGGTAGATCGACGCGTCGGTCGCGTACATGCCGAGCCGCAGTTCGTCGGCATAGACGTCTCCGCTGATCCTGCGTTCTAGTTCGTCAATGCATGCAGAAGGCTCCGTGCTCATGACTTCACCCGCTTCGCGTGGATTTCCTCGAAAAAGATATCGTCGTTGGGCACGTCAAACAGCAATTCATCCGGCGCTCCGTTGTTGTCTTTCCGGATCTGCACGGTGCCGAAGTCAAACCACGGCTGGTCGCGCAGCCAGTTGATCCGGTACGTATCGTCGTGCCAGTGCGTGAGACGGGCCTTGAGGTCGGGCGCCTTGACGAAGTCGATCATCAATCCTTCGTCGCCGTGTTCGATGCGGATGTCGCCGAACATCGGGCACCGGTAGAGGCCGCTGATCGTCGTCGTGTTCATGGTCGGCAGGGTTCCAGACTTACGGGCCTTTATCCGCTGGTCAACGCGGGCATCGCGGTCGGCGCGATAGGCCGTGTGACTCCGGAGTGCCGTCTCCCGCCAGTCCTGAGCGGGATGGTCCGTGAGATGGTCGACGATATCGTAGGCGAGCAGCGTGCCCAGGCTCTTCATGGCATTGGTCAGCACGACGATGCCGATCTTTTCCGACGGGAGAAGGACGACGGCGCTGTACATGCCGTCATAGCCGCCCGTGTGCGAGACCACGAAACTGTTGTTGTACTCGGTCGTGCCCCATCCCAGCCCGTAGCCGTTGAAGTCGCGGCCGCCATAGCGCTTGCGCGCCGCATCGCTGACGGGATAGTTGACATGGGTCGTCCACATGGTTCGTTGCGATGCTGCGCTGAAAAATGTATCCGTATCTGCGATCCCGCCGGAGAGTTGCATGTCGGCCCACTTGAGCATGTCGTGGACCGACGAGAGGATCCCGCCGGCGGCGCCGGGCGCGTCCCAGGCGACCCAATCCGTAGGCTTGTCGCCCGAAGTTGTAATCAAATGAGGCGTGGCAACATTCGCGACACTTGCGATGCCGTCAACAGACGTGCGTGTGCGATCCATCCCCAGCGGCGTGAGAAATTCTTCCTGGACATACGTCGCCCAGCTCTTGCCGGTCACGGCGCGGATCACCTCGCCTGCCGCGATATACATCACGTTGCTGTAGCCGAAACCGTTGCGGAACGAAAAAGCCTGCGGAATGTTTGGGGCATGCCTGAGCACCTCCTCCGGCGCATACTGGCTCCTGTACCAGATCACGTCTCCGCTAAACTCACCCAGCCCGGCCCGGTGGCACAGGAGGTCGCGGATCGTGATCATGTCCGATACACAGGGATCGTAGAGTTCGAAATACGGCAGGTACTTCCGCACGGGATCGTCCCAATCGATCCGGCCCTCGTCTACTAGTGTGGCCAACGCCGCGGAGATGAATGCCTTCGTGTTCGACGCGATCGCATATAACGTATGCTCGTCGCATTTTGCCGTGCCGCCTTTCTCCAACACCCCGAATCCGCCCTCAAAGACGACCTGCCCGTCGCGTATGATACCTACCGACATGCCGGGAACATCGAGTGTGGTGCGCCACTCTTCGATCAGCGTGCGCCAGTCTGTGTCCTGTGCGCTGGGCGAGCCTTGAAGGGCGAGCAGGAGGCAGGACAGGGCAAGGAGCCTTGCGGGCTTTAGCAGGAAGTCGAGACGGTTGAGACGGTTGAGACGGTTGAGACGACGGAAACGACTATGATGACGTGAAAGGTCGAGACAGTTGAGACGGTCGAGACAGTTGAGAAAAGTTCTTTTCATCACGCTTATTAGCTTTTGCCCTCCATATAAAAATCTAAATAAGGATGGCATGAATCACTCCAGGCCGAGGATCTTCCGGTTGGTGGTCCGGTCGGTGGGGACGTTGGCGAAATCGTCGAAGGCGCGATCGCTGACCTCGATCATTTGCTGGCGGACGAACTCCGCGCCTTCGGAGGCGCCCTGTTCACTGTCCTTGAGGCAGCACTCCCACTCGACGACGGCCCAGCCGTCATAGCCGTACTGGGCGAACTTGCCGAAGATCTTGCCGAAGTCGATCTCGCCGTCGCCCGGGCTGCGGAAGCGACCCGCCCGGTCGATCCAGTCCTGGTAACCGCCGTACAAGCCGTTGGTCCCGTCGGGATTGAACTCCGCGTCCTTGACATGGAAGGCCTTGATGCGGTCCTCGTAGAGATCGATAAACTGGATGTAATCCATCTGCTGCAGGAGGAAATGGCTCGGATCGTAGTTGATCGCCAGCCGCGGATGTTCATCGCACTGGTCGAGGAAGCGGTCAAAGCTGGCGCCGTCGTGGAGGTCCTCCCCGGGATGAATTTCAAAACAAAGATCCACACCCGCGCTGTCAAACGCATTGAGGATCGGCGTCCACCGCCGGGCCAGTTCCTCGAACGCCTCTTCGATCAGGCCGGCCGGCCGCTGCGGCCACGGATAGACATACGGCCAGGCGAGCGCACCGGAGAAGGTCACATGCGCGTCGAGTCCCAAGCGCCGACTGGCCCGTGCGGCCAGCTTGAGTTGGTCGATCGCCCATGCGGTCCGCTCGCGGGGCTTGCCCTTTACCGCCTCCGGCGCGAAGGCGTCGAAGAGCACGTCGTACGCCGGATGTACGGCGACCAACTGCCCCTGCAGGTGCGTGGAGAGCTCGGAGATCTCCAGGCCATGGGATGCCACGATGCCCATGACATCATCGGCATACGCCTGGCTCTCGGCGACCTTTTTGAGGTCCATGATGCGGGGATCCGACGTCGGCAACTGCACGCCGACGTAATCGTGGCCGGCAGCCCAGGCGCAGAGGCCGTCGAGCGTATTGAAGGGGGCTTCGTCGCGGATGAATTGGGCGAGGAAAATGGAAGGACCTTTCATGTTCGTTAATTATCAGGAAAAGGTAGCGTGTAAAGGGGAAATGGCAAACGGATAACGGATAACGGATAACGGATAACGGATAACGGATAACGGATAACGGA
>CAYMLN010000298.1:0-4048 GCA_964391045.1 uncultured Saprospiraceae bacterium | reverse complement strand
GGGCTATCCCTGTTATTCGAAATCCGATGACAAGGTGCTCTTCACCTATGACGATAACGGGTCGCTCCTGGTCGCGACGATCGATATGGAAGCCGATAAGCTGACATCGGTCGCGGGGACGGAGGTGGCGATCGTCACGGGCGCACAGAAGGGGGTTTGGTTTGTCACAGGCGAACGTGAGTTTACGTCGACTGATGATGTCCTCGGCACAAGCCTGCTCGAGGTCCGGCCGCAACCGGCGACGGATGCGGTCTTTGTCCAATGGCCCGAAGCCATCGGCGGCGACTACACGGTGATCGACAATATGGGGCGTGCGGTTCTCTCCGGCCGTTTCGATGCGGATGGCCGGGTCGCCGTCGGCAACCTGCCTGCAGGATTGTACACCATGCGTCTCGAGGATGGCCAGGGCAGCGTTCGCCTGGCCCGGTTCATCAAAGGCTGACGCGGTTGGGCCTGAAGATCCTCGTCATCCGGTTCAGTTCGATCGGCGACATCGTCCTGACCACGCCCGTCTTGCGCGTTCTGCATGCGCAGCTGGATGCGGAGGTCCACGTGCTCACCAAGCCGGCTTTCGCACCATTGCTCGCGGCCAATCCGTACGTTGCCCGCGTGATTCCTTTGTCGGATGACTGGAACGCGATGATGAGAGACCTCCGCAAGGAGGCGTATGATCATATCGTTGATCTTCACCACAATCTGCGTTCGCTGCGTGTTCGGCTCGGTCTGGGGCGTCCATCGACGGCTTTTCGCAAACTCAATTTCGAAAAGTGGCTGTTGGTCAGCACCGGCATCAACCGGTTGCCCCGCCGGCACATCGTCGACCGCTACCTCGACACGATTACCGGCCTCGGTGCCATTGACGACGGCCATGGCCTCGACTTCTTCATTCCTTCGGATAAGGAAGTCAATACGGAAGCCTCGCTCGGCGTAAAGCCCGGCGACTACGCCTGCATTGCCGTCGGCGCCGCCCATGCGACCAAGTGCATGACCGCCGGCCAGATCGCGCAGCTAGCCCAGTTTCTGGCCATGCCCGTTGTCCTCATGGGCGGTCCCGGCGACCGCGAAAAGGCCGCAGAGATCCTGCGCCTTGCCGGCACGTCGCAGGTCATCGATGCCTGTGGCCGATTCGATATTCTCCAGTCCGGTTCGATCCTGCGTCAGTCCGGTCCGGTCATCAATCATGACTCGGGCCTCATGCACATCGCCGCCGCCCTGCAGAAGCCGCAGGTCGTGGTCTGGGGCAACACCGTCCCCGCCTTCGGCATGTCGGCCTATTACGGCAAGCACAAAACAGAAATGGTGAATGCCGAGGTGCTTGGCCTGCGCTGCCGTCCGTGCAGCAAGCTCGGACATGCGACATGTCCGAAGGGGCATTTCAAGTGCATGGTGGAGCAAGACCTTGAGGGGATAGCCGGTTTTGCAAAGGGTTGTCCGAGGGTTGTGCCCTCGGACAATATTGTTTGAGGGCACAACCCTCAAGCAACAACGGGAAATCGATCCCGTCATGCGGGATCGACTGATGATTTTTTGCCCAATCGGGCTACAGAGGTGTCAGGGCTGCGCCCTTCATTTCCTACACAGGGATAAAGCGTGTTGATTTTTATCATCGGGGCAGTCCGGTATTAACCGCCGTGAAGTTCCGTCGCCATGATTAAGGGCGAAGCCCTGACACCTTTATAGCCAAGGATAACACGAGATGCCTTGATCGATCCCGCGGGACGGGATCGCATGATGATTCATCGCCCATGCGGGCGACAAAGATTTCAGGTGTTCCTTTGGTGGCCAACGCCATGGGCGACGGCCACGCGCTTCAAATCCCGTATTGAAAAATTGGCCGTGGTCGGCGTCCCAGCCGACCACATCGTTCATAGATGGGTCGGAGGTATAACCACCGACCCACGAATCGTCACATCATCAATTCACCCCCGCAGCCTTGTAGATCTTTTCCAGCGCAAAGCATCGCTCCGCCTCCCCGGGCTGGTTGGTGTCCCGGTACAAGCCGCCGAGGTCGAAATAGACGCGGCCGTAGTAATCCGACAACTCGCGCTCGCGGGGATCGGTAAAGCGGTAGCCGGGCGGGAGATCGCGCATGGAGGGCGGTATGGTCGAGAGGATCTGCTCGAACAGTTCGATGCTGCCCTGCAGGTTTGCGCTGCCGTTAGCTTGCAGTTTTGGGAGGAAATAGGATTGCGTGAGCAGGGCGTATTCGCCCTTGTCGTAGGTGAGGCCGATCGCCGGCCAGGGACGGGCAACGAAGGCCCATAAGGCCAGGGGCATCGCCGTGAACAACACACCGCGCAAGGGCGACGAACGCCAGGCGGTGACCGCCGCCTGCACGGCGATGCCCGCAAAGACGGCCAGGCCGGCGGCGAAGGGGATGCGGAATCGGCACAGGGCGTAAAAGCCGACCATCACGGCCACCTGGGTCAGGAGGGCCATGACCAGGTTGATCGTCTTCGGGTCGCGCAGTCGGATGAGCCAACCCCAGAGGGCGAGTCCGGCGATCAGCGAGTAGGGGACGACCGCCAGCTTGAGCGTGGTGCTGAAGGCACGCGCCAGGTATGGGTTGGCATTGTTGGGAATCTCGAACCAGTGGAAGACCGCACCCAGCTTGTGGATTTGCAGCGCGACCCAATCCATGACCGAAGGAAAGCGATCAATGGAAGCAAAGACCGTTTTGACCAGGCTCCCGTCCACTTCGTCGAGCAGCGTCCCAACTTCAGGATAGAAGGCAAAGCCGAGCTGGTTCTTATAGCCGGGAAAATTGGACAGCGCTTAAGTGACCGGCCCGACGCTGGAGATTGCGAACGCCGGTGCGCCAACGGTCACGTTGCGGAAGACAAGCAGGCCCACGCAGAGGCCAAAAACTGTTGCTGTCTGCCAGGCCACGCGCAGATCGCCATGGCGCAGGTACAACCAGCGCGCGACCAGCGGGATCCACAGCAGCATGAAGGTCGACGCCAGCAGGTACCCGATACCGCCGAGCAACCCCATGAGCCAGGCCAGCCGTTTGCCCAGCAAGAGGTGTTCCGCGGTCCAGACCATCCCGAGGAGCAGGGCGGTCTGCAAGGTGGTGCGGAGCAGGACGGCGTCGCACAGGATGGCCGGGCTGTAGAGTGCAAAGAGCAACCCGCCGGCAAGGCCTGCGAGGGCGCCGGCATAGTGGCGTCCCAGCAGCATGATGAGCCAGGTGCTGAACACGCCGAGCAGCAGCTGGATGATGTAGACCGGTAACAGGGCCTTGCCGGACACCGCCTTGATCGCGGCGACAAACCATGCGTATAACGGCTCCTGGTGATAGGTCTTCCCGCCATACCATTCGCTCCATTGGGCGATGGCCTGCGGGATGTCCTGTGCGCCGTGCGCCCGGGCGACGACGTCATGCCAGGTGTGGTACGGATGCAGGATCGTGTCTGTCAGGAGATCCCCGTCCGCGATCTCGTCGGCCCACAGGTTGAAGAAGTGCATGTCGAGGTCTGTGCTCTTGTGACTCTCGCTGTATGGAAAGCCTGGAAACTCGACGAGCAGGCCGATGCGCAAGGCCAGCGCAACAACGAGGACACCCGCCGCGAGGACGTAAAATCGTTTCGACACCCACTGTTCGATAGCACCGGGCGAAGGAGCCGCCGCGTCCAGTTTGGCGTGGCCACCTCCGGGTTTCTTCGGGGTCTTCATCGCCGGGGGTTATCGGGCGTATTTGATCTCCCCGCCCACCATCGTCATCAGGACGTTCGTCGCGAGGATGCTGTCATCCGGACAGGTCAGCAGGTCTTGCGACAACAAGACCATATCGGCCCACTTGCCCGGCTCCAGGCTGCCCTTCACGTCGTCTTCAAAAGCTGCGTAGGCATTGCCGAGCGTGTACGAGTAAATTGCTTCTGCGCGGGTCATGGCCTGTTCCTTGAAAAAGACAAGGCCGCTGTCGGGTCGGCGGCGCGTGACGGAGGCATAGAAACTCGGGATGGGGTCGACACGCTCAACCGGCGCATCGGTACCGTTGGCCACGATGACGCCGTTCTGAATCGTGAAGGCCGCCGGATTGGCGATA
>CAYMLN010000297.1:0-4057 GCA_964391045.1 uncultured Saprospiraceae bacterium | reverse complement strand
GGTGGAAGCAGATATCCTGCGGCTCGAAGTACGCCTGCATGAGCTCTAGTTTTGAATAGATATCGCTGTCCGGGGCGGCCCTGTTGGATCCGTTGTCATCGGCGAAGACATGTACATACAGGTTGAGCATATAGGATCCTGTCATTCGCCGGGCAAGGTCCGAAGGGTCGAATCGCCGAAGCGATTGCGGGCTGGGGGTACCGCAGTCCCGCTGACCCGACAAGCTCGCGCTTATGAACAGGGCCAGGAGAGCCATCAGGATGAATTTGAGGCAAGCCATGGGAAAGTGGTTTATTCTGCTTGCGGTTTGGCCTTGAGGCCATCGATCTGGTCCTGCAACTGAATGATATAGAGGGTCAACTCTTCCACCTTTTCGAGCAGTCTCCGGTTCATCTCGCCAACCGCAAGGCCTTCCGATTCCACCTCGGCCGCCTTGGGAATGTTCGGCAAGTGGCCGTTCGCCTGGATGAAGTTCTTCAGTTCGTCGATGGGCCGCAGGGCATAGTCATCCCGGAATACGTAGTCGGGCCAGCTGGCGGCCATTTCCACCTTCAGTTCCTCGCAGATGATCTTTCCGGTCACGGTGAGCATGTAATCATCGGCTGTGGAGAGCATGTCGCCGATGGCGACCTGGTCGCCGTCGAGGTGGACCTTGTTGTGCGAGAAGATATACAGTTGGTCGATCAGCTGCTGGATCCGCGAACGGAAATAGCCGTCGTACCAAAGCCCGAGATAGGTGTTTTGGCCGTCGATCCCGATAGCTTCGTTGTCCTGAGCTACCCGGATCCGGCCGAGGACATCCAGCTTGGCGAGCGGGTTGATCGTCCCGATCCCCACCTCGCCGTCGGTGTCGACAAATAGTTTGTTCGTGCCGACCCGAAAGGAACCTCCCCCGTCCTGTAGATAGAGCGGCGCAGCGGCGCCGTTGTTGCGGGCCTGGATCTCGTTGTTGTCCAGGACGAGATTGTTGCCTGTTTTAAGTCCGAGGTGGACAAAGCCGTCATTTGACAAGCCGGCGTCATTGCCGGCGGGGACATAGATTTTGGTATCCGGATGATTGGCCGTATTGAAGAAGCCGACCTGGATCCCCGGGCCGGTGGATTGTTGGAGTTTCAGGTACGTGGACACGCCTGCGTCCTTGGCCTGGATGTCATTGTCATCGATCGCGATGCCTTCGCCTGTCGTCGTCCCGACGAGGATATAGCCATGCGTCGAAAGCCCGGCCTCCTCCCCGCCGGTGATGTGGAGTTTGGTGCCCGTCGCCACGGTGCCGCTGCCCAGGCGAACCGTTCCCCCTTCCTGCTGCAGATAAAGGGGAGCCGCCGCGCCATTATCCCGCGCGAGGATCTCATAGTCGCCGATGGCCAGGTTGGTCGACGATGCGCTTCCGACCATGATATGCCCGTTGTGCGTTGTGTAGTTGGCAAAACTCCCGTTACTGACATGGAAGCGGGCCAGCGGGCTGGTGATCCCGACTCCTACGCTGTCCACGGTATTCGTGATCCGGTCCCGGTTCGTGATTGGCCGGAACCAGTAATCACTGTTGAGCAGGGTCTTCCAGCCTGTGCCGTTGTGGTGATAGTATTCATTTTTATCCGTGTCGTACACCAGCAGGCCGTTGGCCGGCGTATTGATGTCAAATCGCTGGCTGGTCGTCATTCGCGGCGGCAGGAAGCCCAGCGTGGTGCTGTGCAGGTGCAATTTCGCGCTCGGATCCGGGGATGCGATGCCGAGCGCCAGGCGGCCGATGCTGTCCATCGTCATGCGATCGACACCGTTCATTCGTACGATCAGGGAGCCGCTGGAATTACCCGAGTTCGTGCCGAGGCGGAGGTTGTTTCCGAATAACTGCATATAGCCCTTGTTGACCCCGCCGCTCTGGAGCTGGAGGATACCCGTCGCATGATTGAGGGTGAAGCTGCCCCCTTCCTGCAACACATTGCCAACCACGTGGAGCTTAGCCGACGGCGTAGCCGTGCCGATGCCCACATCGCCATCGACGCTGCTGTATTGGTCGTCGTTGACCACGGTCCAGGAGCCGGCGGCGCCGGCTTCGTCCGCGCGCGCGAGGCGTACCCATGCGGTCCCGTCATAGTAATAGTACCCGGTCGTCTCGTTTGTCTGGTAGACGGTAAGGCCCTGGGGCGGGGAGGTGATCAGGTTCCGCTTATTGGCGGTCATGCGCGGGACGAGGAGGCCTTTCTCGACGCTCGTCAGGTCAAGAAGCGCCTTCTCATGGGGCACGGTGGTGCCGATGCCGACGTTCTGCGCCGCTATCGCGCAGGGCAGGGCGAGGAGGAGAATCAGGATCAGTCGCGAAGAATTCATATCGTGTCGGAGGTTAATGACGTTTTAGGTGACCGAAGGTTGTCGATCTCGACGGCCAGGCGAAGGATGTCTTCATGCAAGGGGTCATCCTTGAGGAAGGGGCCGATTTGGGGCGCCAGGTTGCCCAGGCCTCGCCCCTTGCCGCTCTGGCGCGCAGGGAGGTAGACAAACTGCACCCAATCCCAGATGTCGGGTGTGCAGGACGGGTTCCATGTCGTCACCCAGCGGGGTTCAGCGCCCGACCATAAGCCTGCCGCCTTCAGGGCGCTGATGAGCCGGAAGATGGTTGTATCGGGCGGGGTGCTCATGCGGTCGATGATCGGAGTGGTTTACAGCGGCAAACCTAGCCTCGGTCCATCGCGTCAATTTGCAAGAACGATACATTGGCCAAAGCCACTCAACAAGCGGTGCAAAGCGTTGAGGGAACGGCGCGAATAATGGGCATCCGTGGGGTAGATTTGTTCCAGACACCGGCACGCAGGTTATGGCGACAGCCTGGCGGCCTGTCCAACAGATCGGCATAATGCGGACCGTTATCTTACGTTGTTTCGTCGGAGCCGGGCTCCTCGTTGGGGCCTGGTCGGCTACGGGCCAGCGCACACGGTATGTTAGCGTCACCGACGGATTGTGCACCAATGCCCTGACGGACCTCACGGAAGACCGGCAAGGCAACATGTGGATCGGGTCCTATGGGGGGCTGATGAAGTACAGCGGTACGAGCATCCGGTGCCTCGACAAGGTCGGCTCCGGTCGTTTTGACCTCAGCGGACCAGAAATGCACAGCGTGACGGAAGACCATTGCGGCTTTATCTGGGTTGGCACGACCGCAGGGCTCAACCGCATTCATCCGGTCACGTATGAGGTCACGCAATATCCGGTTCGCTCGCCGTTTCCTGGCCAGTCGTCCGTCGGGTATATTTACTCGGTCTTCGCCGACCGGGAGGACTTCATCTGGTTTGCGACGGATGTGGCGCTGTTCCGTTTCGATACCCATACGGAGACCTACGCGCCCGTACCCATGACCACGGATTCGACCGGGGTTCCGGGCAACCATGTCGCGTATAACGGTTTTCATGAAACGGACGATGGCTTGTGGATGCTCACCAACGCCGGGATGGCATATTTTGATTATCGCTCACGCCGGTTTTCCCATCATGGCCATAATCCGTCAGGCAGGTCCGTCTTCGCCATGCTCCCGCGCGCCCGCGATGGACATGGCGATCTCAGGGCGGACACACAGGGCCGGTTTTGGTTCGTCTGGAATCACCGGTATCTCGCCATGTATGATCCGGGCGCCGATCGGCTGGATACGTTCCGATTGACGTTTCCGGCAGGAACGTGGTATTGCTGCTACAGCATTGGGATCGATGCCCGCGGCAATGTATGGGTCGGCACGCGACATGGTGGCCTGGAAGTCTTCGATGTGCATCAACACCGGTTTCGTACGCTGGAAAGTCGCGGCATCAACCGCATCGTCCATTCCGAATATATCTATGCCATCGAGCGCGGCCGGTCCGGGTCGATGTTTGTCGCACATGACCAGGGACTCGAGATCATTGATCTCTATGATACGGCCATCCGTGACCGGCAGCTCAGCGGTCGGGACGATTTCGTCAACCTGCGGTACCAGGCGGCCGATGTGGCCGTTGATCCGGTCACCGGGAAGACGATCATGCCCTTTGCCGGATTCGGTTTTTTCATCTTTGATCCGGAAGGCGACACGATCACA
>CAYMLN010000296.1:0-4062 GCA_964391045.1 uncultured Saprospiraceae bacterium | reverse complement strand
GCTGCAGTTTTCATAAGTTTTGGACCTTAATGGATACTTGCGATCGCACGCAATTATCCGGCGTAAAGATACGGACGGATTTTAATCTACCAAATCAATTGATAAATATTTTTACTGCTTAATAACTTGTATTTCAATCAAATACATAATTATATAATTATTTTATAGAATATGTATCGATTTAACCTGGCGATTTTGGGGAATGAACAATGAACAATGAACAATGAACAATCGGGAGGGAAAAGCTGAAAGGGAAAAGCTGAAAGGGAAAAGCTAAAAGTTAAAAGTTAAAACTGGTCTGTGCGCTCCGGTCAGATTGCCATGGGGATCAACCCTCAAAGACCGGGATACGGATCGCGGGTATTGGCTGCGAATCTGCGTCTCCGTGGGAAATGTGGCGACAACCTTGAAAGTAAAAATCCCGGCTCGAATGAAGGGCGAAGCCCTGACATCCCTGTACCGCAATAAATCAACGGAGAACGGTGAACGGCAAACAGCGTGTAATGTGTAACGGGTAATGTGTAATGCAAAGGAATCTCGACGTGAGCAATGCGCTTCATCCGCCCAGGATAACCTTGTATTACACATTACCCATTACACGTTACACCACTCCAAGCACACATGGCATGATCAACGACGAAATGCCCGTGAACGATCGAAGGGCGAAGCCCTGACATCCCTGTAGCGCGATAGCGCGAATGATCATGCGTCGATCCCGCAGGACGGGATCGGGAAACACCTCCTGTGGCCGGCTCGCACGCCTCCAATGGCAATAAAATATGCGGGGCTGTCCCCTTGGGCAGAAAGCCCCTCGACATATGGTCGTTTGTTAACCTTGACGCTTAGTCGAGCACCACCATCTTCTTGCTGGCCGCGTATTCGCCGGACTCGAGGCGATAATACATCACCCCGGTGTGCGGGAGCTCGCGGGTCGAGAGGATGACCGTGTTGTACCCGGCCTTGTACTCGCCGTCGATGACGCGGAGCACCTTGCCGGCGACGTCGAAGATCGTCAGCGTGGCCTTGCCGTCGACGGGCAGGTCGAAGCCGATGGTCGTCTGGTCGTTCCACGGGTTCGGGTGGTTCTGGTAGAGGGCGAATTCTGCCTCGACCGTGCGGCCGGTGAGCATGACGTCGAGGATCTCGCCGCCATACGTGTAGGCCTCAGCTTCCGTGACATCGCTGGTCAGCTCGATCATCTCGGCCGGAGCGCCGTCGCGCAGGGCCGTGAAGGTCAGGGCGATCACGCCGTTTACCGGCGCCTCGCCGGCCGTCAGGCCGCGCAGGTCGTTCCAGCTCATCGTGAGCGTGCGCTCGTCGAGCAGGCCGAGGTTGCCGTCGGTCAGGTCAATGCCCTGGCCCGACAGGTTCTCGAAGCTCAGACCGTCCGTCACCAGCGTCCACTGGAAGCCTTCTACAGCCTCCGGCAGCGTGAGTTTCAGCGTGACCTGGTCGCCCGCCTGCACCGTCTCCGGCGCATCAAGCTGGACACGCATCATCCGGCGGCCGTTGCGCGGCAACACCTGGTTGGCGTTGGCCTGGACCGTGTGGTTGACATCGCCCACCTTGACGGCGACGAAGTCCTTGTCCATCGCGTCGCCCGTCATGTTGACGATGTCGATCGACTCGTTGAACGGCCACGGGTTCTCCACGTCGGCAAACTGGAAGGCCTTGTCCACGAAGCGCCAGCTCTTGTTGTTCGGCAGCTCGGTGTACGTGCCCAGGATCAGCTTGCGCAGCTCGACGAGGTCGATGGCGCTCACCGTCTGGCTGTTGTTGGCATCCGCGGCGATGTACTGCCACGGGGTCGAGAACACTTCCTTGCCGAGCAGGTGCTTCTGGATCCGCACGAGGTCAAGCGTCGACACGCCGTTCTTGTGGTTGTCGTTCCGCTCGGCGTTGATCGAGAAGTTCGACGGGAACGGCATGTTCTCAAAGCGGTACTGGCCGTCGTTGCCGGTCAGGTAGGTCGGCAACACGTGGCCCGGTGCGCTCAGCGAAACCAGGACATCCTTGACAGGCGCCAGGTCGTCGGTGAAGACCTCACCCGCGAGGATGCTGCCCGAACCGCCGTTGCAGACGTCGTTGTTGTCGGTGATCACGATGGTCGTCGAGCAGAAGTCCTTGTTCCGCTCAACCCATTGGATCGTCCCGTTGCAGTTATCGTCCGTACCGCCGTCGGCCACCCAGATCTGTACAGGGATCTCGACGTTGAATGCCGGCACGTTGTCGCACGTGTAGGTGAAGCTCGGCTGGTAGGTGTCGCCGCTGAAGGAGTACAGCAGGTCTTCCGAAGCCGTGCAGTCATCGAAGCTCGAGGCGTTGAAGTCCTTCGCCCAGATCGTCACCATGCCGCCAACCGGCATCACGACCGTGCTCAGGCCGTTGATGCATACCGGCGAGGGCTGCTTGCAGTCCTCCAGGCGGAACAGGTACTCGCAATGGCTCCAGTTGCCGCAGCCATCCTCGACGCTCCACAGGATCCGGTGGTAGTCGCCGCAGAACGGGCTGTTGTACGGCAGGCCATTCCGGCGGATCGCCTGGATGGTGCTCTGGCGCGTATCGAAGCTCAGCGTGGCATTGCCGTTCGTGTCAACGACAGCCGTCGTCGTCGGCTTGATCAGGATGTATTCCGTCCCGTTGAAGGGATAGATCTTCACATCGTACTCAACCGTACCCGAGCAGTTGTCCGTCACCACGCGGCTCAGGGCAACGTGTACAGAGCAGCTCGTCGAGTTCGGGTTGTCCTCGCCGATGAACACCTGGTTCGAATCCGGCAGGGAGATGCCCTCGTCGGCAACGCACAGGACAACATCCTCGCAAGCACCGTCCTCAAACTCCGGACCCTTCTCGTCGTGGACCTTGATCACCTGGGTGTACTTCCACAGGCCTTCGCCGGTCTGCGGGTCGTACTGGCACCAGTCGATCACGCGCCACTCGCGCAGGATCTTGAAGCAGGCGCCGTCGACGAAGTCGAAGCGCGTATCCTCATAGGTCACCCCGATCAGGCTGCACGCGTCGTCGAAGATCGTCGGCTCGCCCGTGTCGCCCAGGTCTTCCGGACAATCATCCAGCGTGACGTCGCACGGCCAGATCACGCCGTCGTTGCGGTCGCGGTTGGTGCAATCCGTATCCGAGATATAGAACGGATCGAAGTCCACCACCCAGATGCGCTGCGTGCACGTGCCCGGGGCGACGCCTTCGTTGCCGTCGGCGGCGCTGAAGCGGCGCTCGATCAGCTTCACGGCGCCGGCAGGCGCGTTGGCCGGCAGGTCATCACCGGAGCAGTCGTCGATCACGCGGACGCGAACCTGGAGGTTCACTTCGCAGTTGTCGTCGGCCCAGCCCTCGAGACCCCAGTTGTACGGCTGCGGGTAGTCCTCGTTCGACGGGTCGTTGATCACCACGTTGCCGCGGATGCTCTCGTCATAGCGGAACGCATCGTACATGTTGCCGAACACGGCGCTCAGCGGATCTTCATCCAGTGCACCATTGTTGTTGCCTTCAACATCGACGAAGGTGCCCTCCTCGACATTGAACCAGAAGTCGCAGCTCACGATCACATCCGGCGGGCAAGCCACGAACGGAGAGATCTTGTCCTGGACGGTCACTTCGACCATGCAGTAGTTGATGTTCCCGGCGGCATCGGTCACTTCCAGCTCGACCATGATCGGGCCGGCGCCGACGTCGCAGCAGGCGAACGGTACACACGGACGGTGCACCGTGCCGCGGTCGCGGCTGTTCACCGGCGGCACGCCACCCGGGATATCGTCGATGCAAGCGCCTTCCGTCGTCCAGTCGAAGTCGATGCAGCTGTCCATCCGGCGTGCGCGGAACGTCACCGGACCGCAGTTGTCGTAGGAGCCGTCATCGAACACGTCGGCCGGTACCAGCGTCACCCCTTGCGGGCCGTCGTTGGTCAGCGATACGATCGTATGCGCGTCGCAGTTGGCCACAGGCACCACATCGTCAACCACCGTGATCTGGAAGCTGCACGTGGAACTGTTGCCGCACTCGTCAGCCACGGTCCAGGTCACGGTATGCGTGCCCAGCTCGAGGCCG
>CAYMLN010000295.1:0-4064 GCA_964391045.1 uncultured Saprospiraceae bacterium | reverse complement strand
ACATCGCCTATCCGGAATTGCTGGAGAAGGCCGGGACGCTGACCGCCGCACTGGCCAATCGCCAGGGGGAATACCTGGGCACGGGGCCCGTGATCACGCCGACGGGTTCAGCCCGTGCGAATCCGGACACCCGCGATTTCTTCGGGATGGTTACCTTGCGCGCATCCATGTTTTTCGACGTCGGGGCGGACCATCATAAGGTGCGCTACCACAACAACCAGAAAATGCGGTGTCCCCGCTTCTAACGCGCCCGGCCGTGTCACAGCCTGCCGACATCCTCCGCCAGTATTGGGGCTATTCGGGTTTCCGGCCGATGCAGGAGAAGATCATCCGCTCCGTCCTGAACGGAAAGGATACGCTGGCCCTGCTGCCAACCGGGGGAGGGAAGTCAGTGTGTTACCAGGTGCCTGCCATCGCACTCGGCGGACTCACGATCGTCGTCTCGCCACTCATTGCCCTCATGAAAGACCAGGTGGCGCGGCTCAAGACGCTCGGCATCGAGGCCGAGGCGATCCACGCAGGCATGGCGTATCGCGAAATGGACCGTATCCTCGACAACGCGCGCTACGGCCGAATTCGGTTGCTCTACCTGTCCCCGGAACGCCTTCGCACGGAGCTCTTCCTGGCCCGGCTCGACGAGATGCCCCTCAAGTTGCTCGCGGTCGATGAGGCGCATTGCATCTCGCAGTGGGGCCATGACTTCCGCCCGGCTTACCTGGATATCGGCCTTGTGCGCGAGCGACGGCCCGAGGTGCCGTGCCTCGCCCTGACGGCGTCGGCCACGCCCGCGGTGCGCGAGGAGATCCTCGACAAGCTTGGGATGACCGATGCGGCCGTGTATACGGCGAGTTTCGCGCGGCCCAACCTGCATTATCACGTCGCGCAGCGGCAGGATGGACTCGACTACGTCGAGCGCCTGCTGAAGGCGCAGGCCGGCCAGGCGATCGTATACACGCGTCATCGACGCCGGTGCGTCGAGCTGGCCGAATGGCTCTCCCGGCTCGGCATCAGTGCCATGGCCTATCACGGCGGCATGAAACTCCAGGACCGCGACCGGATCCAGGAGCAGTGGATCTCCGACCAGGTCAGGGTGATCGTGGCCACCAATGCCTTCGGGATGGGGGTGGATAAGCCCGACGTGCGGCTGGTCATCCATTACGACCTGCCGCCGGGACTCGAAGATTATTACCAGGAAGCCGGCCGGGCGGGACGCGACGGGGAGTCGGCGTATTGCGTATTAGTGGTTCGCCCAAACGCCCGGGAAGAACTCGTCTCGCGCACGATGGCGGCCTTCCCCGACATGGACGCCATCCGCCGCGTGTATCGCGCCTTGCACATCTATCTCGATATCGCTGTCGGTGCGGGTCGCGGGGAATCCTTCGATTTCGACCTCGCCACCTTTGCCGCGCGCTTCAACCTCCGCGCCGGCGAGGCGTTCCAGGCCCTCGATGTATTGGTTCGCGACGGATGGATCATCCTGGACGAAACGGCCATACGCGGCAGCACCTTGCAACTCATCGCGAATACCGCCACGCTGTATGGCTACCAGGTCCACGACCCGGATACGGACGCGCTGACGAAGGCGCTGCTTCGCGGATACGAAGGCCTGTGGGCGGGCGCCGTGGCGATCCGCGAGCAGCAGATCGCCGGCCTGCTCGGATGGACGGAAGAACGCGTCGTGCGCCAACTTCAACGGTTGCATGCGCAAGGGCTCGTGGATTATCATCGACCGCGTACACCGGCGCAGGTAATCCTCCTGCGTGAGCGCGCGCCTGACCGGCTCTTCACCATCGATGAGCAGGCCTATGCCGCACGCCGCGAACGGGCACTGAAGCGCCTGGAGGCGATGCTCGCGTATGCCGGCGAGGACATCGCGTGCCGGGAAGTTTTCCTTCGGCAGTATTTCGGCGAGTCGCTGGCCGCGCCGTGCGGGCATTGCGATCGGTGCAAGCACCGACGCGTTCCGCATTCGGATTGGCAGGCGGAACTCCGCCGCCAACTCGACGGATCGGAGCCGGTGACCGTCAAGGCATTCCTGGCCCGGTTCGATCAGGCCCATGTGCACGATATTCGCGCCGCGATGACCCGACTTGCGGATGAAGGGCAGATCCGCATCATCGACGATACGATACACCGGGCTGGCGCATAGCAACACGATGACGAATAAGCGCATCCATCTCGCGGTCACCAACGACCTGGTCCATGACCGGCGGATGGCGCGCATTTGTACGGCATTGGCCGGGGGCGGATATGATGTGACGTTGATCGGACGGCGATTGCCCGAATCCAAGCCATTTCATGCCGAAGCATTCAAGGGCGTGCGGCTGAACTGCCTTTTCCGGCGCGGCCCGCTCTTCTACGCGGAATACAACATTCGCCTGGCCTGGTGGATGATCCGTCACCGGGCCGACATCCGCTGTGCCTGCGACCTGGACACGGCACCGGCAGTTCGTGTTGCGGCCTGGCTGTCGCGTTCGCGCACGGTCTATGATGCGCACGAATACTTCACCGGCGTCCCGGAACTGACCGGCAGGCCGGTCGTTCGCGCGATCTGGGCCCGCATCGCTCGCTGGACGATCCCGGGTTTCGATCTGCGCTATACGGTAGGGGAGGAACTCGCCACGCGGATGTCGCGCGAATACGGTTGCACGTTTCATGTCATTCGCAACATCGCCCCGGCGCCGCCGGAGCCATTGCCTGTTCCGGGCTTTGGTGAACGGGATAAGATCCTGTTGTACCAGGGCGCGATCAATGTGGGCCGCGGATTACACACCGCCATCGAGGCCATGAAGGCCTTGCCCGACTGGCAATTGTGGCTGGCCGGGGAAGGTGACATCGACCACGAATTGAAGGACCACGCGCGTGCCTGTGGGGTGAGCGACAGGGTGCGCTTCCTGGGTTGGGTGGCGCCGCCCGATCTGCCCGCCCTGATGCGTAAGGCGCGTTTGGCCATCAACCTCCGTGAAGCCGGAAGCATCAACGACTATTACTCGCTGCCGAATAAATTCTTCGATGCCCTCCAGGCGGGCTTGCCCTCGATCCACATGCGGTATCCGGAATATGTCGCGGTATCTCGCAGGTTCGATTGCGCCGTCCTCATCGACGTGGTGAACCCGGATGAGGTCGCCCATGCCGTGCTGTCGGTCGGCGAAGATCCCGCGCGATGGTCGGCCCTTGCGTCGGAATCCCTGCGCGCGGCGGCCGAATACACGTGGGAAAAGGAATCCGCGACGCTGCGCGCACTGTATTCGACGCTCTAGCGTCAAGCACCCGGAAACATCGTCAATCCTTCAGGACCTTGTCGGCCTTGCCGGCAAGGTCGAGGAGGAACGCGTATTCCATCGCGGTCTCCTTATAGGCCTGGAAGCGCCCAGAGGCGCCGCCGTGCCCGGCATCCATGTTCGTGTACAGCAGGAGTGGATGTTTGTCCGTCTTCATGTCGCGGAGCCGGGCAACCCATTTGGCGGGTTCCCAATACTGGACCTGGGAGTCATGCAGCCCCGTCGTGACGAGGATCGGCGGATAAGCCTTCGCCTCGACGTTGTCGTAGGGCGAATAGCTCTTCATGTAGTCGTAGTATTCCTTGTCCTTCGGGTTGCCCCATTCGTCAAACTCGCCCGTCGTGAGCGGGATGCTTTCGTCCAGCATGGTCGTGACCACGTCGACAAAGGGCACGGCGGCGATCACGCCGGCCCACATCGACGGCTCCATGTTGAGCACGGCGCCCATCAGCAGGCCGCCGGCCGATCCGCCCATGGCATACAACTGGTCCGGCGCGCAGTACTTGGACGCCACGAGATGCTTGCCGCAATCGATGAAATCCGTGAAGGTGTTCTTCTTCTTGAGGTACTTGCCGTCTTCATACCACTGCCGGCCCATCTCCTCGCCGCCGCGGATGTGCGCGATGGCGTAGACGAACCCGCGGTTGAGCAGGCTGAGGCGCGGCGAGCTGAAGGACGGGTCGAGACTGTATCCGTAGGAGCCGTATCCATACAGGAGACACGGGCTCGTGCCGTCCAGCTTCGTGTTCTTGTGATACACGATGGAGACCGGCACCTGTGCGC
>CAYMLN010000294.1:0-4070 GCA_964391045.1 uncultured Saprospiraceae bacterium | reverse complement strand
ATCCTCAACCCAGCGGTTGACGAAGTCATGCGGATGTTCGTTTGCGGATATGCGCAGCGTCGCCGGGTCGTAATGGATGGCGAGTTCGTGGTACGCGGGGACGATGTCGAGGATGCCGGGGTGGCGATTGCGTTCGAGGGCGGCGGCGATGGCGAGGATGGAGGCGTGGAGGGCGGGGTCCATGCGGGCCGCGAAGGTGAGGGTGAGGGCGCGGTCGCCCAGGGAGTGGATGGTAAACGGGGGTGCTTTCACGGTATATGAAATGTAGGTCAATTTTCAGGCTTTGGGGAATAAAGGGATATCACGTTTCCCACAGAGACACAGATTTTGCCGCGGAGAAGCAGAGGCAGATGGTAACATTTGGCGGGCTGGAGACACTATCTAATGAAGGATATAAATGTCAACCGCCATGGAACGAAATGAGGTTACCTATCGCGTCATCGGGTTGTGTATGCGCATACATTCAACATTGGGACCCGGATTGCTGGAATCGGTCTACGAGGAGGCGCTCTCGTATGAATTGGGTCGGGAGGGGATTCCGTTTATCCGGCAGAAGGCTATACCGGTCGAGTATGATTCGATCCGGCTGGGGCATGGGTTCCGGGCTGACCTGATCGTCGATGGTCAGGTGTTGGTGGAGATCAAGTCGATCGATGCGATCGCGCCCGTCCACGTGAAGGTGGTGCTCACGTATTTGAAGCTCACCGGTCTTCCGCTCGGCCTCCTGGTCAACTTCCACACAGCCAACTTGCGGGAAGGCCTCAAGCGCATCATTTATACGCCACCAGAGGAAATGACTAAGAACAGTTCTGCGATCTCTCCCGCTGGCGACTCGTCACGCGTAACGCCATAAAGGGATGAGCCTTTCATCCGACAAGCACCATGGAATCTGCGCCTCTGTGGGAAATATGGAATACCCTTGAAACCTAAAAGTCAGCTCCCATCGAGAAATGAAGGATCGGCTTATTGCTCGACCTCGTCTCGAGCCCCCACGCATAGTCCAGCTTGAGGATATACCCGAAGAGCAACGTCCGCACCCCGGCCCCATACCCCATCACCAGCGGATTCCGGTAATAGTTGACCGTCACGGACACGGTCGGCGGATTCGTCAGCACGACGGTGTTGAGGGGGTTCTCGGGACTGAAGGGATCGGCCCCGTGCCAGGCCGTACCGATGTCGAAGAAGCCAACCACCTGCATGTTGCGCAGGAACGACGAGCGGATCTTTTGCCGGGAGAGATATTGCATAAAGGGCACCCGGACCTCCGTATTGACCAGCGCGACGCTGCTCCCGTTGCGCGCGTTGTACTTGAAGCCCCGCATATTGGCCGCGAGGGTCGTGTAGGCGAAGTTGAGGTCGGTCGGTACGGCCGAGCCCTGGTCGTATTGCGAGAAGAGCCAGTTCTCGACGCCGCCGAGGTAATAGAGGATGCGTTCCGAGCCGAGCGTCGTGGCCGCCGTGAAGCGCGCGGCGAAGACAGTCCGCTGGTCGGGCGAGACGTAGTGCCGGGCATCGACCCCGAGGACGGTCATGAAGCCTTCGTTAAACTGGAACTTCTTGCCTTCCTCGAACAGGTTGAGGTCGAAGCGCTTCACCACTTCCGCCCAGGTCTTCAGGCGGGTGCCCGTGCGCACGTTGATATCGAGGCTGCGTGAATTGTCATACACCCATTCCGCCTTGAGGCCAAAGCGTTGCGCGTCATCCGTCTTCTGGTCCAGTGAATTCGTTTCCGTGGCGAGGGCGATCGTGCGGTCGTTGCGCAGCGTGGCCGACAGCCTGATGCTGTTGAAGTTGTCGAACGGATAGGCGAAGCGCGCCGTGCCAAGCACCGAGACGAACTGGTTGCGGATGAGCGGATCCCGGCCGGTCGGGTCGGTTTCCGTAACGGACTTGCGGTAGATCGCGTATTGCTTGTCGATGCGTCGCTTCCGGTTGTCCAATACGAGGAAGTATTCGGAGCCGTTGAATGTCGTGGGGAACCGGACGCCGCCGGTGATGACATAGTCCTCGAGGAGGTCCTTGATCGTTGTCTTGGCGAGGATGCCGAGCGGCTGCGGTTCGAACTCGCGTTTTTCCCCGGCATAACTGTCCAGGCCGCCGAAGAGCAGGCTGTTGTCGAGCGTCACGTTGAAGTTCTCCGCCTTGAAGCGAAGGCGTGCGGCGACGATGCGCGGCGCGTGGAACGGGACAAGCTTTGACGGGTCATAGCCGAGTCCTTGCCGTTGCGATCCGACACCTTGCCAGTCGCTGGGGACATCCGGAGGCAGGGGCTCTTGAGCAGAGGCGATAGGTTTCTCAGGTTCGACAGGCTGTGTGGGCTGTGTGGGCTGTGTGGGTTGCGCGGGTTGTGTGGGCGCAGGGGGCTCAGTGGTGACCACCGTGACCGGTTTTTCTGCGGGCGGCGGGAAGGGCGTCTGGAAAAGAAAACGCGGATCGATCTGTCCGGTATCGGACGGCGTTACGCCCGGGCGGGTTTCCGTGGTCTCCACGACGATGTCCAGCGGCTTGTCATCGATCTTTTCGACAGGGACGGATGCTTCTTCCTTGCCGTAGGGAGTGAGCTGCACGATCGGCTTGTCATAGCGTTCGAACACCTCGATGATGTTTGCGGCGCCGGGCACGTATTCATGGCCGAGGATGGCGCGGTCATAGCGTGTTTGCAATGTTCCGAGCGGCGGATCTTCGGACAGTTGGCTCACCAGCATGCGTTGCCAGCGACCATTGACATCCGCGCGGCAGATCAGTTCGTCCGGCCCGGCCATCCGCGCGTCGCGTTCGCTGTACTCGCCGGTGAAGGTAAGTTGGCGCAAAGCGCCTTTCGTGCCTGACCACTTGAGTGCGAAGAGATCGAACTGTCCGATGGGCAGGATAGAGTCGAGCTCCATTTTCTTCATGGTCTCATCCGGCCGGTTGGACGAGAACAGCACGACGCGCTCGCCGTCCAGTGTCGTCACGGTGGCGTCGAGGTCGTCATAGAAGTCGTGCGTCATCTGCACGCTCTGCCGCGTCACAGGGTCGTAGAGAAAAAGATCGCTGTAGCCGTCGACGGTCCCGTTGAGCACCAGCGTGTCGGCCGACCAGAAATCCATCGAATAGACCCGCTGGTATTCCGGGCTCAGTTCGTCCCGGAAGACCTCGCCCGTTTCCGTATCGTATAGGTTCTGGATGATCACATCCCGACGCTCGGAGAGTACGGCCAGGTATCGCCCGTCCGGGCTCCACGCGAAGGCGGGGTAGTTGAAGTCGGGTTGTTGCTCGTAGTTGCGCACGCCGAAGCGCATCAGCACATCCTTCTTTTCCGTGGTGGGGTCATAGACAATGAGCCGGGTGCGTCCGTGGTCGTTGACCGTGTACGCGATGCGTCGTCCGTCCGGGCTGTAGCGCATGCGGGCAGGGAAGAATTCCTTGCGCGGGTTGACCAGCTTGACGTCGTGTCGAAGTTCGGGCGCCGCCTTGGTGCCGCCGAAGAACTGTGCGCGGTAGAAGTCTTCCCATTGCCGGCTCAGCTGCTTGCTGTCCACGCCGAGCACATAGAGCAGGCCCGTCTCCAGGCTCCGGTTGATACGTGTGAGGTAGAGGATATTGGAGATCGAGGTGCGGCCGTACGTCCTGGCGATGTAGTACCACATCGAATGCCCGGCGAGCCGCGGGTTGAGGCGGGCCAGGCGGGCGAAGTCCTGGCGCTTTTTCTTCGATTGCGTGAAATAATCGCGGAGCTCGGTCTCGAAATCCGGATTCCATTCTTGTCCGATATACGACAAAAGACCTTCCTGGAACCATTCCGGCAGGTTGAGCAGGACGGCGTTCTGCACGACCTCCTGCAAGTTGCTCCCGTGGAGCAGGGACTGGATATAGACCTGGGCGATCCCCTCGCGGAGCATCCGCCGCAATGCATTGTGGTCGCCGTTGAAATAGAGGAAGACCTTGTTTTCGACCACCTTCGCGATCCCCTCCCGCGTGACAAACTGCTCCTCCTGGCCGATGTTGGTCTGCTTGACGTCCGTGAGATCGACGTAGACGATCAGCTCGATCTTGTCGTTCATCTTGTGCTCCAGCACACGCTGGATCAC
>CAYMLN010000293.1:0-4077 GCA_964391045.1 uncultured Saprospiraceae bacterium | reverse complement strand
TACAACGCCCAGGGCTTGACGAGGGCCTTCGTCGTGTCGGTGTGTCCGAGGAAGCTCAGTTGGGTGCCGTTTGCGCTCACGGCGGGCCGGGCGTATTCGCCCTTCTCCCGGCGCACCGGCTTCATCACGCCATTGTCCCACCGCCACACGCCGGTTTGTTGGGTCGAGTCCACCTTGTCGGTGATGACGCACAACACGGGCGCCTGGTCAGCCCAGGCAAAGTCCTTGACGAAGAGGATCGTGTCTTCCTGGCCCGTGGAGAGCCGGCGGATTACGAGGTGGTAAATGTCCTTTCCAGGTTTGCGCTTGGCCATCAACGTGTCGCCGTGCAAGGCCTCCGGCTTGAGTTGGTAAGCCAGCCAGCCGCCGAGACGCGCAGGCGCGGAATAGGATGTCACCTGCGGCACCTTGACCGTCTCACCGGTCGACAGGGTGCGGATGAACAGCGTGTCAGCCGGCCATTTTTTCTTTTCCACTTTCTTCCGTTCGAGCGCGCGCAACGAATCCCGGTGCGGTGTGATGAGGCCGTAGGTATATGATCCGCCATAGTCGAACGCGGCCTTGCTCACGCGCGGCAGGCATTCCGTGGTGTTGTAGTTCACCGCGTTGATGCACAGTTCGCCGTCACCCTCACCCGGCACCAGGCGATACAGGACGTAGTCGCCCCGGGCGCCGATCTGCGGCTGCTGGATCGTCTTCCAGGTCAGGAAGTCGGCGTGGTCGAGGACCTTTTTCGCCTGGGCATGGCCGGCGGCCGGCTGGAAAGCGAGAAAAAGGGCGAAGGATAAGGTGATCAGGCGCATCATGCCGGCAGGGAAGAAGGTGGGCATCGGACGAGTATTTTTGGCAACTTAGCGGCGTAAAATAGAAAGTTTGCCTATGCTGCGGATCGCCATGATCGCCCACGACGGCAAGAAGGCCGACATGGTGTCGTTCCTGCTCCATCACCGGGAGTTGTTCCGGCATACCCAATTGATCGCCACGGCGACCACGGGCACGTTCCTGGAGAAAGCGGGATTCACGGTCACCAAGGTCCTCTCCGGCCCGCGGGGCGGGGACGCCCAGATCGCGGCCATGGTCGCGGACAAGGGCATCGATTTCGTCTTTTTCTTCCGCGACCCGCTCGGCAAGCACCCGCATGAGCCCGACGTGCAGATGTTGATGCGGATCTGCGACGTGCATAATATACCCCTCGCCACGAATCCGGCCGCGGCCGAGTTCCTCCTCAAGGGGATGATCGCCGACGAAGGCACGGCCATATGACCGACGAGGATTTCCGGGCGGTAGCGGACTCGATCCCCCGGGACCCCGGCGTATACCGGTTCTTCAACGCCGACGGCCAGGTGATCTACGTCGGCAAGGCGAAGAACCTGCGCAACCGCCTCTCGTCGTATTTCGGGGATAAGAAACACCAATACTTCAAGACGCGGACGATGGTCCGCCACGCCCACCATATCGAGTTTACGATCGTCGAGAGCGAGCAGGACGCGCTGCTGCTCGAGAACACGCTGATCAAGCAACTCCAGCCCCGTTACAACGTCAATCTCAAGGACGACAAGTCGTACTCGTTCATCTGCATCAAGAACGAACGGTTTCCCCGCGTCTTCCTTACCCGGCGCGTGATCCGGGACGGCTCGACGTATTTCGGACCGTACACATCCAAGGGTCGCGTGAAGGAGATCCTCGACATGGTCAAGAAGCTCTTCCCGCTGCGCACCTGCCCGCTGGTCCTCAACCCGGAGCCGATTGCCGCGGGCAAGTACAAGGTCTGCCTGGAGTTCCACATCAAGAACTGCTTCGGCCCGTGCGTCGGGCTTGAATCAGAGGAAACCTATAACGCCCGGATCGACCAGGTGCGCAATATCCTCAAGGGAAATTTCCGCGAGGTCATCCGGCACCTGAAGGACGAAATGCACGCCTTTGCGGAGGCGATGGAATTCGAGAAAGCGCAGCAGATCAAGGACAAGCTCACGCTCTTCGAGGACTACCAGGCGCGCTCGACCGTGGTCAGCCAGATGGAACGCGACCTCGACGTGTTCAGCATCGCGGCCGATGAAGAGCATGCGTACGTCAACTACCTCAAGGTGGTGCAGGGGGCGATCATCAACAGCTATACGCAGGAACTCAAGAAGAACCTCAACCAGGACGAGGCGGACCTGCTGGCCTTCACGATCGACCGCCTGCGCGAGCGGTTCAACAGCGTGACGCCGGAGATCGTCGTACCGTTTCCGGTTCGATTGGTGGAAGAGGGCGTGACGGTTACGGTTCCACAACGCGGGGAAAAGAAGGAGTTGCTCGACCTGTCCGTCAAGAACGTCCGCTATTTCCTCTTACAGAAGCAGAAGGAGAAGGCGAGCCAGACCCGCGTGACGCCGGCCGAGCGCATCCTGACGAAGCTCAAGGCCGACCTGCGGATGGACCGAATGCCTGTGCACATCGAGTGTTTCGACAACAGCAACATCCACGGGACGAATCCCGTCGCGTCATGCGTCGTGTTCCGCAACGCCAAGCCGGCAAAGCGGGACTACCGGCATTTCCATGTCAAGACCGTCGTGGGACCCGATGATTTCGCGTCGATGCGCGAGATCGTTGGCCGGCGGTACAAGCGCATGATGGAAGAGGAGAAACCGCTTCCCGACCTCATCGTAATCGACGGGGGCAAAGGCCAGCTCGCGGCGGCCATGGAGGCCCTTGACGAACTTGCCCTGCGCGACAAGGTCACGGTCATCGGCATCGCGAAGCGGCTCGAGGAGATCTACTTCCCCGGCGATTCGGTGCCGTTATACATCGACAAGCGATCGGAAAGTCTCAGGTTGATCCAGCAGTTGCGCAACGAGGCGCATCGGTTCGCGATCACGTTCCATCGCGACACGCGGAGCAAGAACTTCGTCAAGACGGCCTTGACGGCCATCGACGGAGTCGGGGAGAAAACAGCCGAAAAACTGCTCAAGCATTTCGGTTCGCTGAAAAAAGTAAAGGCTGCGTCACAGGACGACCTGTCGGCCGTTGTCGGCCCGGTACTTGCCGCCAAGGTCGTGGCGGCCCTGGCGCAGGCAGGTCCCGAACAGGCAGGTCCCGAATCGCCGGAAGCGCCTGCGGATGCGAGTTGATCAATCCTCCCCGAGCGAGACGACATCCCGCGTGAAGGCGTTGTTGATCGAATACCCGACCTCGAGCAGTTGGGCCGCGGTGGCGGGGCCTTCGTGGCGATACATCATCTTGCCCTTGCCGTCGATATAGACCTGGGTCGGGAAGCGCGTCACGCCGTAGCGGTCGGCGAGCGCGAGCTGCTGGCCGTTCTTCGACAGGTCCACCTTGTAATTGATGAAATGCAGGTTGTAATACGCGGCCATCTCGCCGTTGGTGAAGGCGCGCTCCTCCATGATCTGGCAGTCGGCCATCGACGACACGCTGAAGTGGAGGAAGATCGGTTTCCGCATCTTGTCCGCGAAGCCGATCAGCGCGTTGATGTCGTCCGCCTCGGCGAATTGCAGGTGGGCGGCGCAGGTGGCGGGCCGCACCATCACTGTCGCCGGCGGCGGGGTGGAGCAGTGGGCCATCAGGGTGGCGATCAGGAGGATGCGGGAAAAGCGGAGGATCTTCTTCATGGGCAGATGGTGCGTCAGGCTACCGTATCCTCCTGCAAAACATATGCCAATTTTCATTAATATGATTGCCGGGGTCGGCGTCCGGAAGAATGGCCGCGGTTGGTGTCCTCACCAACTGCATACGGATGTGTTTCGTTGGCGTCCCCGCCAACAATTCCGCAGAGTCGGCGAGGACGCCGAAAGGCCAATTTCGTTGGTGGTTGGCGGGGACGCCAACCACGGCAAGTGGAATGATCACGCCTCGCGTGATCAAATGCGGATCAAAGGGCGCAGCCCTGACATCCCTGTAGCCCGTGAGGGCGTCAATAATTCAGCCGATCCCGTCCCGACGGGATCGGAGAACCATCATTGGATGATTGCCTGCTAATGAGCTTCCGTTCCTCCGGAGCTGTATCCATGTTCCGTGAGTGTGGCTGACGACACAACAACAAAGGCAACGTGAATATTTACGTGGTACGTCCTCAGTAAA
>CAYMLN010000292.1:0-4136 GCA_964391045.1 uncultured Saprospiraceae bacterium | reverse complement strand
GATGCTTTTCGTCACCAGTACTACGCGAAGATCAATTGCTACTTCGTGGCGTGGACGGATAACGGATAACGGATAACGGTAAACGGCAAACGGTAAACGGCAAACGGTAAACGGCAAACGGTGAACGGTTAACGGTTAACGGTCAACGGTCAATGGTTAACGCCGAGGGAATACGCCTTGCCTTGCAATTTATATTCCGCATCTCTGTGGAAAAATCTGTGTCTCCGCGGGAACTGGGAAGGCCTCTGGTTGATCGACCATTCCGAACAAATGGAATTAGCCTACCGTTTCTCTCACTGTCTCACTGTCTCACTGTCTCACCATTTCTAAGTCCATCTTCCGGGTCGCCATGTCGATGCGCACGATCTTGACGCGCACCGGCTGCCCGATGTGGAGCTCCTCGCCCTTGCGGGTGCCGGCCTTGAACATGGCCGTCTGGAAATAGCCGCCGCCCATCGTGCGGAAGGGCACGAGGCCCTCGGCGCGGGACTCGTCGAGCTCGACGAAGATGCCGCTCTCGATGATGCCGGAGATGACGCCGGTGTATTCCTGGCCGACCTTGTTGCTGAGGTACTCCATCTGCTTGTACTTGACGGACTCGCGCTCCGCCGACATGGCGGCGCGCTCCTTCTCCGAGATGTGCTTGCAGCGCGCCTCGAGCGCCTCCTTGTCGACGCGGTGCGCGCCGTCGAGGTTGGCCTCGAGGATGCGGTGTACGATGACGTCGGAATAGCGGCGGATCGGCGAGGTGAAGTGCGTGTAGTAGTCGAACGCCAGACCGTAGTGGCCGATGTTATTGGTCGTGTAGATGGCCTTCGCCATGGTGCGGATCGCCAGGGGCTCGAGGAGGCGGAGCTTCTCGTCCTCCTTCGCCGCGTCGGCGAGCTTGTTGAACGACTTCGCGATCTGCTTCGGGGTGTCGATCTGCATCTGGAAGCCGAGCTCGCGGGCGAAGCGCTGGAACTCGACCAGCTTCTCCGGGTCGGGGACGTCGTGCACGCGGTAGAGGAACGGGATCTCCTGGCCCTTATCCTTCTTGGCGATATACGTCGCCACTTCGCGGTTGGCCAGCAGCATGAACTCCTCGATGAGGAGGTGCGCTTCCTTGCGTTCCTTGACGAAGATCTCGAGCGTCTCGCCGAGCTCATCTACCTTGAACTGCAACTCGTCCGTCTCGAAGTTGATCGCGCCGGCCTTGAAGCGCTGCTTGCGGAGCGCCCGCGCGATAGAGTTGAGGATCGTGAGTTCTTCGTAATACGGTCCCTCGCCGGTATCCATCACCTCCTGCGCCTCTTCATAGGCGAAGCGGTGATCCGAGAAGATCACTGTGCGGCCGAACCAGCGGCCGACGACCTTGTGCTCCGGATCGATCTCGAAGACGGCGGAGAAGCAAAGGCTTTCCTCACGCGGACGAAGGGAGCAGAGCTCGTTGGAGATCTTCTCGGGCAGCATCGGGCATACGCGGTCCACGAGATAGACCGAGGTCGAGCGCCAGTAGGCCTCCTTGTCGAGGGCCGTATCGGGCTTGACGTAATGGGCCACGTCGGCGATATGCACGCCGATCTCGACGTTGCCGTTCTTGAGCTTGCGCACCGACAAGGCGTCGTCGAAGTCCTTGGCGGTGGCGGGGTCGATCGTAAATGTCGTGATGTCGCGGAAGTCGCGGCGGCGGGCGATCTCCTCCGCCGGGACATTATCCGGCAATTTCAGGCTCTCGGCGATGACCTCGGGCGACCACGCCGGATTGAATCCGTGGTGGATCAGGATCGATTGCATCTCCAGTTCGTGACTGCCGCTGGCGCCGAGGACATGGACGATCTCGCCGGCCGGCGACTCGCCGGTCCAGTCCGTGATCTTGACGACCACCTTGTCGCCGTCGACAGCCTCGAACAACTTGTCCTTCGGCACGAGGATATCGAATCCAATGGTGGCACGGGTGGGCACGACCACGGCGAAATTCTTGAACAACTTGAGTGTGCCGATCGCCTGCTCGAGCGCACGCTTCACGACGGCCGTGATACGGCCTTCGGGCTTGCGGCCGCGGCGCTCGGATGACACCTCCACCTTCACGATGTCGCGGTGCATGGCGCCGCCGGTATAGCGGGCCGGCACGTAGATGTCATCATCCAGGCCTTCGACGGTGATGTAGGCCGCGCCGGAGCGCGTCATGTCGACTTTGCCTTCATGGACGATGCCGCCGGATTCGCCCTTTCCTTTCGTGCGGCGGCCGGGCGTGCGTGAAGCCACGGGGGCTTTCGTGCCGGAGACCGAATAGCTGCCCTCGTCGATGCGGCGGATCTTCTTCTGTTCCACCAGCGACTCGAGGACGCGCTCGACGTCTGCCTTATTGTTGGCGATCTTAAGGTCCTTGATCAATTGGCGCGGAGAAAAGCGCCTGCCCGGTTCGGCATTCATCGCCTCCTGGATCAGGTGGCGGAGTCGGGCGTAAGGAAGTTTCTGGCCTTTGGGGAGGGCGGCTAAGGGGGCTTTTGAATTACTCTTTTTCTTCTTCATTTGTTTCGTAGGTGATGATCCCGTCCGGCGCGATCATCATATGGTAGGATTGTGTGGTCTCCCCGACGGGCGAGCCGTCTTCGAGGAGTCCCTCCGCGATCGTGATCCGGAGATCGTCGTTGATCACCGCGACGGAATGGAGGGCGCCTTCGTCCTCATACCGCAGGCCGCCGATGATGGCATGGCTCAGCGGGTCGCCGGACAGGGAATAGGTGGCGAGGATGAATTCGTAGCGCAACACGCCGGCCTTCCAATAGATGACGGCGTGAAAGTCCTTCGGGCCGGCAAGCCGTCCATAGGGGACATACTCCGTGTACTCGTCGTCCTGCTCCGACGCCTCGAACGGCAGGATATAGGTTTCGATCATCGCACCCGGCACCGGGGGCGTATCGGACGGAATTGTCGCCAAGTCGGGCAGCAGGCTGGCGGGCAGCGCCAGTTCGGGAAAGTACTCCAGGAACCCGGGGAAGTCGATGTCAACGTGTGCGTTCACCCTGCAAAGGTAGTGGAAATGCGGCGGGGCCGGGTCATCCGTCGCCGGTCGGGGGTAGGGCCTGAGGTCAGGAGGACTATAAAATGAAAAAATATTTATGAATAAAAAGCTTATATTTACTATCCTTTACCACCTGGCATTAGCCGGTGGGCCGGCATAACACCCAAAGGTCTGTCCCCCAAAAGGCAAGGTAGACACGTCATCTCGGCCGCCTGCTGTCCTGCACAGGTGGTATTTTTTTTGGCCGGCCGCACCGCCTTCCCGATCGGATAGACGAAAAGCCCTTTAGTCCATCGCTATCACCTCGCTCCGCCAAGGCGGTATATGGATCGGGAACGTAACTCACCACCCCCTGCCCCCAGCCTCAACAGCCCTCCACACCATCAAGCGTATTGCGCGGTACTCCCCAGGGGCGCACCGCAGGATCAGCTAAGCCGTGTCAGGCGAGGAACTCGATGCTCTCGTTGATGAAGGCGGTCATCTCGTCGCCCTTGAGCATGCCCTGGTTGAGCTTGGCCAGGCGCAGGAGATAGGCGGCAAACTTCTCCTTCTTCTCCGGGCTGCGGAGGTTGACCAGCTTCTCCGCGATCAGCGGGTGATTGGAATTGACGATGACCTGCCAATGGTCGTCGCCAGCGTCCATGCCGCCCATGCCCGACAGCATCTGCATCTCCTGCATGCGGCGCATGAACTCCGGCCGCGTGATCACGACGGGATGGTGGCCCGGCGACATCGGCCGGAGCATCACCTGGTGTTCCTTGAGCCCGGGCAGCGCCGCGAAGAGCGCCTTAACCTTCTCCTGTTCCTTCTCGGAAAGGACCGACTCCTTCTTCTCGTCCTTCTGGATAAGGTGATCGGGCGTGTCGGAATCCACGCGCACGAAGGTCCATTTGTCGGCCTTGTGCTCGAGGTGCTGGAGGAAGTGCGTGTCCAGGATCTGGTTGAGCAGCAGGACATCGTAGCCCATCTCCCGCGCCTGGCCAATGTAGGATGCATGCAGGTCGGGCGACGGCGTGTACAGCGCCACGACACGCTCGTACTTGTCGGTCTGGGTTTCTTTTATCTTCTCCTTGTACTCGTCGAGCGTGAAGTACTGGCCTTCGGTATTCTTCAGGAGCACGAACTCGTT
>CAYMLN010000291.1:592-4137 GCA_964391045.1 uncultured Saprospiraceae bacterium | reverse complement strand
AGTATTGCCGCTATGCGCTATGCCCTCTGCGCTTTGCCTTTCGCCGTTATCCGTTATCCGTTATCCTTTCGCCGTTCACCGTTCACCGTTCACCGTTATCCGTTCACCGTTATCCGTTTACAAGCCAAACCTGTACTGCAACCCGCCGATAAACTGCGTGCGTGAGCCCAGGAAGCCGAATTCGGCGCGGGCCTGGACGTGGCGGTTGAGTTCGTACTGGCCGCCGACGACGAAGTTCCAGGGATCTTTCGGGCGCTTGTCGAGCGCGTATTGGACGGAGGCCGTCGTTTCATCATTGAGCGCGGAGTCCAGCGTGAGGAGGAATCCCGCGGCGCGGTCGAGGGCGCGGTTGGCCGTTTCGTAGCGGACCTTGTTGACCGGATTGGCCTGCTCGATGGCCGTGAGGCTGTTCCACCAGTCGTCGACCTGCATCTGCTTGGTTCCGACGGCATCGATCCCATTGTCCACTTTTTCCTGAAGGCCATCCGTGTTGAAGATCTCGTCGAGCGGGATCGAGCCACTGGTGCCCGAATTCAACTTCAGCCGGAAGGCGCCGACCCACAAGGCGATCGAGCTTCCGGGTTTCTTCAGTTTGAAGTTCTTCCCGAACCGGGGGCCGAGGATAAAGGCGAATGCGGGTTTATCCAGCTCAGGAATGTCGCTCCAAGTGAAGTTCATATCGAGCGCCATGAAGCCGCCGCCCACCCCGATGGTCGGCGTGATGCCGAAGCCTGCCGTCGTGGCGGAGAACTCGGCTTCGGTGTTGGCGCGGAAGACCTCGGACCATTCGCCTTCGATGTCCGGCACGTAGATGCTGAAATCGACGGCCGTCGTAGGCTGGGACTTGGCGAGGATGCCATAGACGTTGAGGAAGGGGAACAGCCAGAAGTCAGGCCGGATGTTGATCCCGCTTGCACTTGAGGAGGCGTTGTTGAATCGGACGATCTCGTCGAGGTTGAACAGGGGGCTGTTATTGAAGCCGATCTGGAGGTTTTCAATCGTGAGGTCCGATGTTTGATTGATGTATTGAACGCTGAGCCCTGCGGAATAGGGCAAGGTAAAGCCGAGCGCCGTGGCTTTCTGGCCCCAGATCGGCAGGGCGTAGGGATACTCCGCCGTCTTCAGGCTGTCGATCAGGTCTTCATTCTTCTTGCCGACTTCCTTGTTGGAGAAGACCTGGGCGGTTGCCGTGGCGAGGATGGTTGCCGTGAGGACGACAATGAGGATCAGGTTTTTCATGATGGTGATTGGATATTCAATGTGTGGGATAACGTGTATTGTTCGCTTCGATGGAGTCGGTCGGGCAGCAGTAAGGTCGTGCGCTCGTTCTCTGTGTTTATTGATCATCCGGAACGTTTGGCTTTGCCGCACCCGCGCCGATCGGTATACCGACGTAGGCATACAGGGAATGCGTGAAGACGTTATCCCCCTTGTCATCGACCATGACATCGACCAGGCCGGCGAAATACCGCAGGCCGACGTTCATGCCGTTGCCGCCGAGCAGCCGGTAGCCCGCGCCCGCGGCCAGGCCGGCGTTGAGGGGATGGTAGGAATCCTTCACGTCTTTCTCGTACTGGAGGTCGTCCGAATTTTCGATCTCCTTCAGGAAACGATCCTTCGCCTGGTACCGCAGGCCGAGCATAAGGCCCGCCTCGGCATACAGCCGGTTGTCCCATTGGCGCTTGAGCATGATGGGTACGTTGAAGTAACCGAGCTTTCGCGTGATGCTGCCGCCGGCAAAGACCGTGTCCAGGTATGGGTTTTCAAGGTCATAGATGGGGATGTCCCGCGCACCGAGGGGTGACTTCACGATGACGCCGGTGTGGAGCAGGAACTTCGTCTTGGTCTTGATGTCAAAGTAGAACCCGAGATGAAAGCCGCGGTCCCACGTGGTGCCCTCGATGCCCTGGAGGTCGGACCAGTTCATGCCGCCCTCAAGTCCGAATTCGACGTTTCCGGAATTGAGCTCGTCCCCAAAGAGCAGGGAGATGAGGACTTGGGCATCGGCCTTCGCCTGGAAGGCTAGGCAGGAAAGAATAAGCAGCAGCGTTCGCATGTCCGGCGTGCATGGTCACATTGTCATCCCGGATCGGCGGATGTCCCATGCCCCGCAAAATTACCCCAAAGCCTTTGGTCTTATCGTTTTGTTGTAATTCGTTACATGGCCGCGCACGTTTCCGGACGCACTGCCGGCGAAGGTCCGGTGCCGGGTTACCGGGGGAAAGTGATTTTGTAAAGTTCAAGCGCCTCATGTACGACATGCTGGGCCGTCAGGCAGTCGAAGAACTCATCCACGACGACCGTGCGGTTTTCCAGTTTCTTGTATTCTTCAAAGAAGTTGCGGAGCTCGGAGATGAAATGATGCGGCAGCTCACGGATGTCCCGGATGTGGTTGACGCTGGGGTCGCCGGCCGCCACGGCGATGATCTTGTCGTCGGCATCGCCGTTGTCCAGCATCCGCATCACGCCGATCACGCGCGCCTCCACGAGGCACAGCGGGACCAATTCAACCTGCGCAAGGACAAGGATGTCGAGGGGGTCCTTATCCCCGCAATAGGACTGCGGGATGAAGCCGTAGTTGGCGGGATAGTACATCGAGGAATAGAGGACGCGGTCCAGTCGGATCAATCCGCTGGCCTTGTCCACCTCGTATTTCGCGCGGCTTCCCTTCGGGATCTCGATGATGCCGTTGACGTATTCAGGCAAGCGGTTGCCGGGCGAAAGTTCGTGCCAGGGATGTTGCGATGCGGCCATGGGTGTTGCGATTTTCGGAGTCGGAAGGTGCTCGCCAAATTAGGGCTTCGGTGGCGGAAATCACCAAGGGTGATATCGGCAGTGTTCACAGATCGCGTGGAACTCGTCGAGTGTTTCGAATCGATCCGATCGCCGGATCCATGCGGTCAATGCCGTTGCCGTATCGGCGGGGCCGCCCCTGCCGGCAAGGGCATACTCCCAGCATAGTCCGCGATCGATCGCATGGCCGATCGCCGGGCAGTTGACGAAGGAATCTCCGGGCTTGAGCGGCATGATCGAGTAGCGTTGCCGGGTTAACGCAACAAAGTGAGATCACCCGATTGTTGAAGGATCTGCTTGCGCTTGTTGACCGCCTCCACCCGGTAGAGGAAGACGCCGGGCCGGAGTTGCTTTCCCCGGAAACTGCCATCCCAGCCGGACACAGCGCCGGGCACATAGTCCCTGGCTTCGAAGACGAGTTCACCCCATCGGTCGTAGATCTCGAAGTAGTTGACCCGCGTGATCGAGGGATCGAAGCTCGGGGACAAGATGTCATTAATGCCGTCATCGTTGGGCGAGAAGACATTCGGTACATCCAGCTGGCTCGTCAGCAAGACGCGTATGCGCAGTTCGTCGGTATAGAGGCATCCGTGCTCATCCACCCCTGTCAGGCGAATGACCCGGTCTGTCTCCGGCCAAAGGCGCTGGTTCAGCGCCAATGGATCGATGCCATCCAGGTCCCCCGCCCAGTAAAACGTGTCCGGTGCGAAGGAGAGGAAAGGCAGGATATCCACGCTGTCGCCGAGGAGGAC
>CAYMLN010000291.1:0-582 GCA_964391045.1 uncultured Saprospiraceae bacterium | reverse complement strand
ACGCGCTCACCGATAGCTGCATCACCGCTGGTCGTCGCCGAGCGATAGGCTCTCGACCGGCGCGGGGTCCACGGTTGCGGTGACGCCGAACATGCAGCTGGCCGCATCCATCACGGCAACGGCGTAATTGCCCGCCGCGAGGCCGTCGACCAGCGCGGGCAGGCTCGTCACCGGGACAAACGAGCCACCGTTGACCGCGATGGCGAAAGGCGGAACCCCGCCGCCAATGGCGTCAATGGAGATCACGCCATCGCTAAACCCGGGGCAAGTGACCGGGGAGGTGCTGACGGACAGCGAAAGATCTGGATAGATGCTGACCGTTACTTGTGTGCGCGCGATACATCCGAGATCATCTTCCGCCGTAAAGACATGGAGGCCGGGCGCGTCGATCGTGATCGTGGCCAGGCGGGTGGTGTCCGTTCCGACAGACCAGTACGCCTCGAAGGCCCCCTTCGGATCGTGAACCTGTCCCGTGAGGGTGATGCTCTCCCCCGGGCAGAGATCGACCGATGCAGGTACGCCGTCCACGTGTAGTGTGCAGTCGCAGTCGGCGAAGGGAACGACGACCTGCGTGGAACAGAA
>CAYMLN010000290.1:0-4145 GCA_964391045.1 uncultured Saprospiraceae bacterium | reverse complement strand
GCATAATTATCACAGCGCCGAATTCCCGACGACGCTCGGGGAACTCAAGACGCTCTTCTCGTCGCTGGAGAAGTTCATCCAGTACCGGATCCGCAGCGGCCGCAACAATGCCAGCCTGCTCCCCAGCCTGCGCGATTTCCTCAACAACGAGGCCTTCAAGCAGGAGGAGGAATACCTCCGGATCCTGATCCTCTTCGCCCGGTATTTCCCGCTGGACGATCACCTGGCGTGGACCAAGGACTTGTTCAATGACGTCCGCACCCGTGTGCCCGGCTTCGGCGAATTCTACTTCCAGTACCTGCTCGAGCTGGAGGCTAACGGCCTGCCGCTCGACAAGGACTCCGACATGCGCATTCACCAGCTGCTCGACCCGGCCGTCCAGGACGACATCCTCAAGTATTCCAACCTGATCCAGGTGATCCACCAGAAGGGATACATTCACGAGGATGCCATAGAGGCGACGCGTGCGTTCTACGAGAGCCACGAGGGCCTGTCGGACATCAACGAATGCCTGCGGCACACGATCTTCCAGCATTTCGACCGATTGATCCGCAACTTGCCCGAAGAGGACTACAAGGCGTTCACCGGCAGCGAGCACCGCAAATCCGAGGATGAGGCCTGGCGCGACGACAGCATCGCCCGGTTCATGCGGCTTTACATGGACATCTTCGGCAACCAGGAATTCAATATCCGGTTGCGCGACCTGTCCATGGGATTTGTCCAGCGTTGCCTCAAGCGGTTCACCGACAAGCGCGGCGCGCCGTACCAGGATGTGAAGCACTTTGTCATGGAGCGGTTCACCGAGTGGGGCTTCCTCCGCGACAAGGAGGCCGCCGACATGTTCAAGACCGTGCGCAAGCGCAAGGCGTCCTGATCGGATCGATCAACGGCTTCTTCCCATATCCTGGTGCCGCCTGACGGTGGCTTGCCGGGCATTGGTTAACTTTAGTGTGTGGATTGGACCAAGGTTCCATATTACATCCTCGACCTCATCCAGCAGGTCCCGCATGTCGATGTGCCCGGATTGGGCCGGTTTGAGGCCGTGCTGCATCCTGCGGTGATCGACGAGGCGGCCGGCGAGGCGCATCCGCCGCGGATGGAAGCCGTCTTTCACTCGGACGCCCACGGCGACCGCGACCTGTTGTCCGCCTATGTTGCCTTTGCCTCCGGGATCACGGAAGGGGAAGCGCACGAGGCCATCCTGACGTTTGCCGACGAGGTCGCCCGCCACACATTGGACGGAGCTACTTACGAGATTATACGGTTCGGCAAGTTCTTTCGCAATGCCGAGGACAAGATCCGGTTCACCCCGGACTGGGAAGCCTTCAACCTTTCGTTCAACGGCCTTCAGCCCGTGCCATTGCCGACGCCTGTTCCGGTGACGACCACACCGGGTCCGCTTCCTGATATCGAGCCAATGGCTGTAGCACCGGCCGAACGACCGGAACCTTCCCCCGGAGGTCCGATACCTTCCGCGATCAGCCAGCCGTCGAATTCTCCAGCCGGCGACGACGACGAAGCGCCGGATGCCAGCGTGCGCATGTGGTGGGGCATCCTCATTGCGGCGATCATCCTGATCGCAGTCCTGTGCGCCTACCTCGCCTGGGACATCCTGTCGCATCGCGACGCTCTCCTCAACGCTACCTCCCTGCCGGCACCCGAGGCCATCATGCCCTCAGGCGACACGTTGGCAGCCGATACGCTAACCGCTGTCGAACAAGACACGGTTGCCCTCGAAGTGACGGATATTCCCGTCATCACGCCTGAAACCTCACAAACGAGCGAACCGCAGGACGGCTGCTACGTCGTGGTCGGCGCCTTCGCCGATACGCTCAACGTCGAGCGCATGGAGTCCCGTCTCGCGGAGATGGGCTATGCGTACGAGCGGCTCCCTGGCCGCTCGATCATTCGCGTGGCCATCCGGTCGTCGTGCGACCCGGTGGCCCTGCAAAACGTGCTGGACGATGCGCGCGCCCGCATCTCCGATCAAGCGTGGATCTATTGATACGGGAGATCGACATCCGCATCCCGCCCGAGGAACTCGGACAGGACGAACTCCTGCGGGCGAAACTTTCCCGGTCGTCCGGGATCTCGCCCGATCGTCTTCGCGCGTACGAGATCGTCCGCCGCTCGCTCGATGCGCGTTTTCGTCCGCCGTTGTACCAGCTGCGCGTGCGCGTGGCCGAGGGCGAAGCGCTACCGCCCTCCCAGAAATGGCTCGAGGACTTGCCCGACGTGACGCTTGCGCGGCCGGTGTACATTGTCGGCGCGGGTCCCGCAGGATACTTCGCCGCGCTCGACCTGATCCGTCATGGTCTTAAGCCGGTCGTACTCGAACGCGGCAAGGATGTGCAGGACCGGCGACGGGACTTGCGGGCCATCCAGCAGGAGGGTGTCGTCAACCCGCATTCCAACTATTGCTTCGGTGAAGGCGGAGCGGGCACGTATTCGGACGGAAAACTCTATACGCGCTCGGTCAAGCGCGGCTCGATCACCAGTGTGCTTGGCATCCTTGTCGAGTGCGGCGCCAACCCGGACATCCGCGTCGACGCGCATCCGCACATCGGGTCGAACAAGCTGCCGGGCATTGTCGCGCGGATGCGCGAGGTGATCCGCGCACACGGCGGCGAGGTGCGGTTCAATACCTGCCTGACCGACATCGTCCTTAACGAAACGGAGCGGCGCGTGACTGCCCTCGAGGTCAACGGTTCCGAGCGCATCGAGGCGGACAACCTTGTCCTTGCGACGGGCCACAGCGCGCGCGACATCTTCGAGATCCTCCTGCGCCGGGGGATTCATATAGAAGCCAAACCCTTTGCGCTCGGTGTGCGCATCGAGCACGCCCAGCGCTTTGTGGACAGTTGCCAGTACGGCATGCCGCAGCGCGGAGAATTCCTTCCCGCGGCGAGCTATGCCCTCACCGCCCAGGTCGGATCGCGCGGGGTGTTTTCGTTCTGCATGTGCCCGGGCGGCCTGATCGTGCCCGCGGCGACGGCGCCGGGGGAGATCGTCGTCAACGGGATGTCCCTTTCCCGGCGGGACAGCCCCTACGCCAATTCGGGTGTCGTGACCGCCGTCGAACTGGAGGATCTCGTCGCGCATTTCCCGGGCCGCGATCCGCTCACCGATCCGCTGCTTGGCGTGGCCTTCCAGCGGGAGGTCGAACAGCGCATGTTCGAGGCGGGCGACGGTTCACAAAGCGCTCCCGCGCAGCGCGTGGTTGATTTCCTGGGCAGTGCCACGTCGCGCGACCTGCCCGGCACGAGCTATATTCCGGGCATCCACAGCGCGCCGCTGCATGATCTCTTGCCACGCTGGATCGCGGAGCGTCTCCGGCCGGGCATCCGGGAGTTCGACCGCAAGATGCACGGGTATATCCAACCGGAGGCCGTCATGCTTGGGACCGAGAGCCGCACCTCGAGCCCGGTGCGCGTGCCCCGCGATCCGGCAAGCGGCATGCATATTGCAGTCGAAGGTCTGTTCCCCTGCGGCGAAGGCGCCGGTTATGCCGGTGGCATCGTCTCTGCCGCGATGGACGGCCAGTTTATCGCCAAATCCGTTCACGCTTATTTCGCGGCCCGGCCGCACGCATAGCCCGAAGATGAACAACCTGTTGGACCTCATCGGTCGCATCCTTATCAGCGCCATCTTCATCTACGAAGGCGCGGATTCGATCCTCTACATGGACAAGACCCGCGCAACGATGATCGAGTACGGCCTGACCTGGAAAACGGACTTCCTGCTGTACGCCTCCATCGTATTCCTTGTCATGGGGGCCCTCATGCTGCTGATCGGATACCGCATCCGGCTGGGCGTATGGCTCCTCCTGATCTACTGGATCCCGCTGACGTTCATCGTCTATTCGTTCTGGAACGATCCCGCGGAAACAAGGCGCCTCAATGCGATCCTCTTCATGAAAAACATCGCCATCGCGGGAGGGCTCATCATGATCGCCGTGCATGGCGGGGGAAAGTATGCGGTGCAGCGCTTGTACCAGGTGAGCCGCATCCCCCGGGACAACTAGCACTCTGCTTTTTCATGCTTGTTGACGGGTTTTTCGATACGCATGGAACCTTCACATTTCCCGCGGAGACACAGATTGCACCACAAAGGCGCAGATATCCACGTTTCACTTTTCCCTTTTA
>CAYMLN010000289.1:0-4154 GCA_964391045.1 uncultured Saprospiraceae bacterium | reverse complement strand
GGCACCGGATGCCACCGGGGCCGTCGGCCTCGTGCCCGGCTACGGGCTTGTCGATGCCCACCTCGCGGTGCAGGTTTCACCTCACCTGACCCTCCAGCTCAACGGCAGCAATCTGCTGGACATATCGTACTTCACGAAGCGGCCGCAATTCTATCCGGGACCGGGCATCTGGCCGTCGGATGGGCGTACGTTTTCCCTGACGGTATCGGCCGGATTCTGATCTACGGTCATATCCATTGTACGCATTGGCGTGCATTAAAGCACCGTGGCTGATTCTCGAACACCACGAAAACTTCGTCCGGAATCAACTACACATGGCTGCACCCCCAAAGGTTTCGATCGCTCAGCAAACTCAACGTACCTTGCCTGTAAACCATTCGGCCACTATGCCTAACCTATTCAGTCGGCCCGAATCGAATCATCCACTTGATTTCCCATACTTAAATCGGAATGTTTAATCTAAAGGCGTATCGATTGTCCCTAAGCTTAACCCTGTGTTGGGCATTGGGAGGTATCTGCCTTCCTGCCGTCACCACTGCCCGGCCCTCAGCCCGCATCGAGACCTCCGACATCTCCCGTTTCTGGGCCGCGTATGACCGGTTGGCCGACGCCCGCACATACGAAGACAGCGTCCGCATTTTCCAGCAAGGGTATCTAGACCCGGCATCAGAATACTTCAAGCGCTTCATCCGCATTCGGGATTTTACGGCAAAGGAATATGTGAAACTCATCCGCCAGGCGCCTGAATTCTGGGCCTCAATCCGGCCGTTGACCGAGCGGATCGCGGACAGAAAGGCGGAAATACAAGCGACGCTGGACAGTCTGGCCAGGATCCTTCCCGGTTTCAAACAACCGGACGTCTGCTTTGCCATCGGCTGCCTGCGCACGGGCGGCACTACCGCGAAAAACCTGATCCTGATCGGTGCGGAAATCGCTGCCGCGGACGAGACCGTCGAGAAATCAGCACTCAACGCCTGGCTCCAAGGCGTTCTGGGGAATACCGGCGATATCGTGGCCATGATCGCGCACGAGGCGATTCATACCCAGCAGCGCGGCATTCCGCTCGGTGAGTTTTTCAGCTTGCTGAAGCACAAGCGCCTGACCCTGCTCAACACCTCCATCGTGGAAGGGAGCGCCGATTTTATTACCCATCGGTTTCTTGGCTTGAACATTAACGGCAGTCTTTACGCTTACGGCGAGGCGCATCATGATCAGTTGTGGTGCGAATTCGCACTGGCATGCGATACGGCACGATTCACCTTTGGCAATTGGCTCTATGCCGGTGCGAAAAGCAAGGACCGGCCGGCCGACCTGGGGTATTATATCGGTTGCCGGATCAGCGAAGCCTTCTATGACCAGGCATCGAACAAGACGCGTGCACTCAAGATCTTGCTGCGACGGGGCAAGTACAAGAAGGTCTACCGGCAAAGCGGATACGCCGATATCCCCTGTACCGGCGACCATTGACCTGAAATCCCCGATCTTTCACGTACGCGATGGACCTGAAAGCATACCGGGAACCCTTACCTGCCCTTCTGGAGACTCTGGCCTCCGGGGAGCAGGGTTTGTCCGCCGATGAGGCTGCAAAGCGACTTGGTCACTATGGCCCGAACGCCCTCGAGGAAAAACGGCGCACGCCACCCTGGCTGCTCTTCCTCCGGCAGTTCACCGATTTCATGATCCTGATCCTCGCAGCTGCCGCGGTGATCGCGGGCGTAATGGGCGACATCACCGACATGGTGATCATCCTCGTGATCATCGCGCTCAACGGCACGATCGGCTTTGTGCAAGCGTTCAAGGCGGACAAGACGCTGGCCGCCCTGCGCCACATGACCCGCCATCCAGCCCGCGTAAAGCGCGACGGCGAGGTCTTCCTCATTGACGCAGTCGACCTCGTGCCCGGGGATATCGTGTGTCTCGAAGCGGGAGACATCGTGCCGGCCGACCTTCGGCTGACAGACGTGCACGGCCTGCGCGTGGACGAGTCCGCGCTCACCGGCGAATCCGTGCCCACAGAGAAATCGGCGGGCGAATTGCCGGATGAAGCAGTCCCTACGGGTGACCAATGGAACATGGCCTTCAACGGCACACAGGTGGCCGGAGGCCGCGCGACAGGCATCGTGGTCGCGACCGGCATGAAGACCGAGGTCGGCCGTATCGCGGGCATGCTGCAGGGGCGCGAACCGGACACGCCGCTGCAACTGCGCATGCGGCGCTTTGGGCAGAATCTCTCCTATATCGTCATCCTGATCTGCGCGATCGTCTTCATCACCGGCGTGTTGCGCGGGGAGGACCCGTATCGCCTGCTGCTGCTGTCCGTCAGCCTGGCCGTGGCGGCGATCCCGGAAGCGCTTCCCGCCCTGATCACGATCGCCCTGGCGCGTGGCGCCGGCCGCCTCGCCCGGCAAAACGCACTCATCCGCCAGCTTCCCGCCGTGGAGACGCTGGGGTCCGTGACATACATCTGCAGCGATAAGACCGGTACACTGACGATGAACCGCATGCAGGTCACGGACCGGCATCCGACCTCGCCGGATGCGCGTATCGCAGACCTGCCTGTGCTCACGCTTGCGATGGGCCTCAACCATGACGTTCGCGTCAACGAGGAAGGCGAGTTCAGCGGCGAAGCGATGGAAGTTGCACTTGCTGCGGATGCGTGCAAGGACCTGGGCAACGCAGCCTTCGCGAATCTTCCGCAACGCTTTGCACGCGTCGCCGAGTTGCCGTTCGATTCGGACCGAAAATGCATGACCACGGTGCACCATGCTGATGGGCAATATCTCGTGCTGACCAAGGGCGCGCACGAGTCCATTGGAAAGATCCTGGGACCAAACGAGTCGAGGGACGAACTCGAACGTATCTCCCATGCATGGGCAAGTGCGGGAAAGCGTGTCCTCGCCTATGCCTGGACGGTTATCGACTCCTTGCCGGAACCCTTTACCTATGAAACCGTCGAGCACGATCTCCGGCTCGCCGGTCTCGTGGCCCTGATGGATCCGCCCCGGCCCGAAGCGGCCGATGCGATCCACGAATGCCGCGATGCGGGCATCCGGCCGGTCATGATCACCGGCGATCATCCGGCCACGGCCACGGCCATCGCCGAGGCGATCGGGATACGACGTGACGGGGATCGCGTGCTGACGACCCATGAACTGGACCAGCTCCCGGATGATGCATTCGACCGCATCATCGAGAAGACCGCGGTGTATGCGCGCGTGACGCCCGAACAAAAATTGCGCATCGTCAAGACCCTGCAGCGCAAAGGGCACTTCGTCGCCATGACGGGCGACGGCGTCAACGACGCGCCGTCGCTCAAGGCGGCCAACATCGGCGTGGCCATGGGTATCAGCGGCACCGAAGTGAGCAAGGAAGCCGCGCACCTCATCCTCCTCGACGACAACTTCGCCACCATTGTCAAGGCCGTTCGCGGCGGACGGCGGATCTACGACAACATCCGTCGATTCGTCAAGTATGTGATGACGTGCAATGGCGCTGAAGTCTGGACCATCTTCCTGGCGCCGCTGCTGGGCATGCCGATCCCGTTACTTCCCATTCACATCCTTTGGATCAATCTGGTCACGGACGGCCTGCCGGCCCTCGCCCTCGCCAATGAAAAGGCCGAGCCCGACGTCATGCAACGCCCGCCCCGCCCGCCGGGCGAGAGCTTGTTTGCCGGCGGCGTGGGCTACCACATCGTCTGGGTCGGCCTGTTGATGGCCGGCGTGACCCTGGGCACACAGGCATGGGCCCTCGAACGCGGCATGGCCGAATGGCAGACGATGGTCTTCACGGTGCTCTCATTGTCACAACTGGGGCATGTCATGGCCGTCCGCAGCGAACGTACCTTCCTCTACAAGCAAGGGCTGTTCAGCAACCGTCCACTACTCGGCGCCGTACTGCTCACCTTCCTGCTCCAGCTGGCGGTCATTTATGTGCCGGCACTCAATACCATCTTCGGCACACGACCGCTCAACCTGGAAGAATTGGGCATTTGCCTCGGCCTGTCGCTCGTCGTTTTCCATGCGGTCGAACTGGAGAAATGGGTGCGCCTCCTGCTCGCGAAGCGGGCATGAGTGCGGAACGCTCGTCCCTTATCTTTGCATCCGCCGATACGGCCCGCTCGATCATGAAACTGACCACCATCGCTTACTTCC
>CAYMLN010000288.1:3053-4156 GCA_964391045.1 uncultured Saprospiraceae bacterium | reverse complement strand
GGACTTGCATTTATTACTCGTATTTAGCCTCCCCCTTTAGGGGGAATGAGGGGGTGGTCTGTCTCCTTGTTCCCCTGTCCCCGTGTTACCCTGTCTCCCTGTTTCCTACCTTTATCATCCCATGCTCCGCACCGTCAACGTCATCCGCTACGTCACGCCGCTCCGCGAGGGCGGCTCCCTGCCGGCGCTCGCCGAGGCGGACGACGAATACCTGTATGTGTTGAAGTTCCGCGGGGCGGGACAGGGGGCGAAGGCGCTCGTCGCGGAGCTGCTCGGCTGCGAGATCGCCCGCGCGCTGGGCCTCAAGGTGCCCGAGGTGGTGTTTGCCAACCTGGCGGAAGGGTTCGGACGGCTGGAGCGGGACGAGGAGATCCAGGACCTGCTGAAGTTCAGCAAGGGGCTCAATCTCGGCATCCATTACCTGTCCGGAGCGATCAGTTTCGATCCGGCGGCGCACACGGTCGATCCCGCGATGGCGTCGATGATCGTCTGGCTCGACGGCCTGCTGATGAATGTCGACCGCACGGTGAAGAACACCAACCTGCTCATGTGGCACAAGACGATGTGGGTCATCGACCACGGCGCATCGCTGTATTTCCATCATGGGCCGACCGATTGGGAGGCGCAGGCGCTACGGCCGTTCGAGCGCATCAAGGATCATGTCCTGCTGAAGCACGCCAGCGATCTCGATGCGGCGGATGCCCGGGCACATGAGCTCCTGACGCCAGCAATCATCGCCCAGATCTGCGCATGGTTGCCTGACGAGTTCCTGTCGGATGACCTCCCGAAGGACGAGCAGCGGACCCGGTACGCGAATTTCCTCAAAGCACGTCTCCGGCACTCGGAGGTGTTCGTCAACGAAGCGAAACATGCCCGCGCTGGTGCCGTATGAGTACGCGGTGATCCGCGTCGTGCCCCGTGTGGAGCGCGAGGAGTTCGTCAACGTGGGCGTGATCCTGTATTGCAAGGACCAGCGCTTCCTTGCCTTCGACTACGCGATAGACGACGCGCTGATGAAACGCTTTGCCCCGTCGCTGGACCTCGACGAGGCTCACTGATGATCCTCCAGATAGCGATAGACGTTCACCGCACCGATGAGCACG
>CAYMLN010000288.1:0-3043 GCA_964391045.1 uncultured Saprospiraceae bacterium | reverse complement strand
CGACGTGCGGGCCAACCTTCGGGCCTTCGACCGCATCTGCATCGGCGGCTTCGGCTGCGGGCCGATCGGCGAGCTCGAGCTCGGCGAGCGCTTCCGCTGGCTCACAGCGACGCGCAGCACGGTGCTGCAGCCGTCGCCCGTGCATCCGGGGTATACGGCGGATGCGCAGGAGACGTTGGATCGGGTGTTCAGGCAGCTTGTATTCAGGGAAAGTGAACAGTGAACAGTGAACAATGAACAGTGGACGACTTATTGGCATTGGGTTTTGAATCAGGATTTAAGGATGAGAGGATTTTCAGGATTGTTTTTCGGTAAACGGATAACGGTCAACGGTTCGGCAAATGGAGTGAATACAGGTCCCTGAGGCTCTCGAAGGGCCGGCACTGCTAGACAAACTTCGCTGAACAGGCCGGGGCGCTTGTGCTGAGCTTGTCGAAGCATCGAGCGCCTCAGCCACCTAATCTAATTGCGGCTTTGCGGCTTTGCGTATTGTCAGATCTAAAGGCGGGACTTGGGTAAAATGTTCATGGCGTCGTTGTCCCGATAGCTATCGGGATTGCGCGAGGTAAAGGACGTCCGGGTAGCGTAGGGGCTTCTTGCGCACAGCAGAGTAAACGGAGTTGAGCAGAGGTCCCCAGCGGGCTGCCATCACCATCTACTCAATACGCCCGTCAAACTGCCATTTCCCGGCCCAGCCGCTGTATTTTACGCCGGATTTCGCACTGCTCAACACACCATCAATGCATTTTATCCGGATCTGCTCCGCCGCTTTCATCGCCTGTGTCGCCGTCACCGCTGCGAAGGCCCAGGTGGCTTTCCCAAATACCGGGCCGACCCTCGGCGGCATCAACATCGATGTCACCAATGGATCCTTCGGCGTGGAGGGGCCGAACAGCGCCGTGTTTGTCGGGGCGTTCGGGCCGGCGACGATCCTCAACTGGACACCGCTTACCGTGACCTTCTCGCTGCCGCCCGGGGCGGGCGAGGACCTCGAGGTCAACATCGTCCGTGATATCGGCGATACGGTGACGTGCATAAACTTGTTCAGCTATAGTGCCCCCTCGCTGACGCAGATCACGCCTATTGTAGGCCCGACGACCGGCGGCACCAATGTGACCTTCATCGGAACGAACCTCGGTCCGGCCGCCGTGCCCGCAACGGTCAAGGTCAACACCGCGGACGCGACCATGGTCACGCATACGCAGACCTCCGGGACGTTTGTCACGCCGCCGGGATACGGGGTGGGCAACGCCGTGGTCTACACGGTAGCCGGCCAGGAGAGCAACATCGTGTATTTCCATTACAGCCCCCCTGTGCTCGCATCGATCAGTCCGTCCAGCGGACCGACAGCCGGCGGGACGGTCGTGACGGCCATGGGCGCTAACTTCGGTCCGGCCGGTACGCCGGCCACGGTGACCGTGGGCGGTGTCAATGCCACGGATGTGACGGTCCTCGGCCATAACACGCTCACGTTTACAACGCCACCCGGCGTAGGGACCAATAAGGCAGTGGTCATCTTTATCGGAGGTCAGTCCAATACGCCGCTCAACATCTGGTCGTATCAACCGCCTTCCCTGGTGAATATCGCGCCCGCATCGGGTCCGACGGCAGGAGGCACCGTGGTCACCGCGATCGGCAACAATTTCGGCCCGGCCGGCACGCCTGCAACGGTCATGGTCGGGTCCGCGCCCGCGACGAATGTCACGGTAACAGGCCATAGCACACTCACGTTCACGACACCACAGGGAACAGGCGCCAATGTCAACGTGACCATCACAGTGGGCGGTCAGAGCTCGATGGCGCAGCCCCTGTGGTCCTATCTCGCCCCATCCGTCAGCAGTGTCACACCGGGTACAGGCCCGACGACGGGCGGAACAGCGATAACGATCACCGGTGCGAATTTTGGCCCGGCCGGCACACCCGCCGCCGTGACGATCAACGGCGTCAGCGCGTCGGAGGTCAATGTCGTGGGACATACTTCATTGACCTGTACGACACCGCCGGGCGCAGGAGCCAATCGGAATGTCGTCGTATCCGTCAGCGGCCAGAGCAGCACGCCGGTGCCAGCATGGAGTTACCAGGCGCCAGTGATCTTCAACATCTCCCCGTCCAGCGGCCCGACGGGCGGCGGCAATACGGTGATCCTGACGGGCGAGAACTTTGGTCCAACAGGAACGGCCGTTGCAGTGACCGTTGATGATGTCCCGCCCTCCATGGTCAGCCTTGTCAGTCACACGCAGATCGCCTTCCCCGCGCCACCCGGGAGCGGTGCACTCAATGACGTCGAATTGACGGTCGCCGGCCAGCCGGCCAATGTTGTCAACTACGCGTATGCCGGGCCGACCGTGGCCATGCTCACACCAAACAGCGGTCCCGAGCAGGGCGGTACGCTGGTGACGGTGGCCGGCACCAACTTCGGTGTGCCGGGCACGCCATTGGTCGTCGATATTGACGGCACACCGGTGCAGAACCTCCAGCATGCGAGCCATTCGATGTTTACGTTCACCACGCCCGCAGGGACGGGCGCCGACCTGCCGGTCAACATCGTGGTCGACGGGCAGGCGGTGGATCCGCCGCTGACGTTCTCATACATTCACATGGATCCGGCAGGTGTGGGGATCGGGACGACCGATCCGCACAACAGCGCTGCGCTCGATGTTTCTTCAGTCACCCAAGGGATGCTCGTACCGCGCATGACCACCGCCGAGCGGCAGGCGATCCCCTCCCCGGCGAATGGATTGCTGGTTTATGATACTAGCGTGAATGCGTTCTTCTTTTTCAACGGGAGCGTGTGGAAGCAGTTGTCGATTGAGTGAGGGGGCAATGTCACGCTGGCGGAGGCACGTGGGTGATTGCATGACGGGGGATTCACGTATCGTCTTTCTCACCACGAATTACTCAGATCGGGCTCTGATGCTCAAAGATTTAGGTGTTGCGTCGAGGCATTCTGCATTGAAATAATGCAGTCTTGTGTCATTTGAAATTCCATTTTCTGTTGAGCGGCCTGTAGACAAAGTGGCTTTACGCCATTCCAGCCTGATCC
>CAYMLN010000287.1:2562-4191 GCA_964391045.1 uncultured Saprospiraceae bacterium | reverse complement strand
GATCCCCGCGAGACACGTGCATTCATATCACAATCCCTCGCCGCTGCCGATCATGCACCGATCGAACCGTTCAAAAACGGCGTGATCCAGACATGAAGCTGTCTTTCGCGTATCGGTTGATCACATTGGGTATATTCCTGCTTGGCGAAGGAATGCTTTATGCGCAGGGACAAATCGATTCCCTCCGGTATCCGTTGCTCTACGGCCGTGATGATGGGATGTTCGACATGAACAGGATGCAGCCCGTTTCACCTCCGAGGTATGTCACCTTGACGGTTGATCCGGATGTTGAGGCGATATGGCGCCGCTCGCCAAAGGTCACCAGCTTCTTCTGTCGCACCGAACTCCTGATCGAACGCAAGAGTATCCTGGCACCGCGGTTTCGGCTGGGATCGCTTGACTATACGGAGTGGATGGAAGGAAAACTAAAAACTAAAAACTAAAAGCTAAAAGCTAAAAACTAAAAACTAATAGCAAAAAGTTAAATGCTGAAAACTTTAAACTGTTCATTGTTCATTGTTCATTGTTCAGTGTTCATCGTTCATTGTTCATTGTTCATTGTTCACTTTTCACTTTTAGTTTTTAGCTTTTCCCTTTTCCCTTTTCTTGATCCATTTGTCGAGCACATTCGCTGCCGTAAACTCCGTCTTCTCGAAATCACTCGGTTCGTCCAGCGCGGCGCGAAACGCCTTGACAGCCTCGAGGTAGTCCCCGCCGAGCTTCTCATATTTCTCGACCGTGCGGAGGATCCACTCGGTCTCCCAGCCGAACATGCCGGCATAGAAGTTTGAAGGATGTCCGACGTTTCGGATGCGCTCACGGACAGCGTCGGCCTGGAGGAAAAGGCCATCCCGGATCGGGTCGATAAACAGCGAAGGATCGTCGACATCGTTGGAGGCGAGGAATTGGAACACTTCCGTGGTGCCGTTCTCCCTGAGCATGCGGAGCAGCTCGTCTTGCCAGTTGGGGTTGGTCTTGATCTTGGCGACGGCCCGGGTCCGGATGCCTTCCGGCTGGTTATCGCCCGTGAAAATGAGGATGGGGTAGATGCTCTTCATCACATCGCACGAGTCGATCTCGCCGAGGATACGCTGGTCGTTGCCCGCGCTGAATTCGGTGGCAGCCTTCATTGCTTCGGCCTGTCGTTTCATGCTGAATCCCATCCAGCTGACGACAGCGGTTCCCGTGCCGATGAAGCCCAAGATGGTCACGGCGACGAGCGGCCACTTGTAGAGGCCGGTAGGAACGGATTGGCGAAGGCCGGCATTCATAAGGATGAAACCCGTGCCGATCAGGACAATCGGAATGATATAGGGCGCAAACGTGGACATGCCGCGGATGATGCCGGGCACCGGTCCGTGCTCGTTCTTGAACACGCTGGTCAGGGCGAAGGTGACCAGGGCGGACACCAGCCCGCCGGCGACCCATAGGAATCGTTTTGATCCGGGCGGCGCAACCCAGTCATACCCGCCTGTCCCGCCGACGCACAATGCCGCGAGGACCATCGCGATACAGAAACCGCCGGTCGACAAGATCAGCGCCCAGGCATAGCCGACACCCGCGTCGCCGCCGGGCATCGGGCTCTTGATGACGGACAACACGCCGATGAAGAGCAGGGCGGCGATGACG
>CAYMLN010000287.1:1152-2552 GCA_964391045.1 uncultured Saprospiraceae bacterium | reverse complement strand
AAAATTACTCGGCGGCGGGGGGAATCTTCCGGACTGCGAGTCAGCGGCGCCCGGCAGTTATCCTGCGGCAGGTTGAAGAAGGGTTTATCAGGTTTATCGAGGTTTATCAGGTTTATTCATTTGATCGGATGCTAATGACAGGCACAACGAATTCCATGCAATAAACCTTTATAAACCTCATAAACCTCTTCCAGATAGCCTGGGATGGTCGCCCACAGCCGGTAAAGGGCCGCCATGCTCACGTGTGCAGACCTCCCTTTTACATGAGGCTTGCCATCCACAACGGAGTACACAGCGGTACGCAATGGTTCGCGGAGGAGGAGAGACCTTTCAAGCTTGGTGTCGCCCGCTCTTCTTTTTGCAGTTTGGTGACAGGCCGTGAAGCGTGAATGGCTTTGTCAATTGGCCGACATTAGACCAATGCAGGGTATTCCCCCTCTCCAGGGTTATGACTAAGGTGTTCACACGGAGTAACGGAGCCCGCGGAGGCTGATCATTTGATCCGCGGGGGCAAGCCCCGCTGCTATAATGCCCCTTCTTGATTATCCGTTTGCTGCGCGGAGGAACGGAGGTCACGGAGGCTGATCATTTGATCCGCGGGGGCAAGCCCCGCTGCTATAATGCCCCTTCTTGATTATCCGTTTGCTGCGCGGAGGAAGGGAGGTCACGGAGCTTGACAATGACTCCTTGTCACTGTCTCACTGTCTCACTGTCTCGCTGTCTCACTGTCTCACTGTCTCACTGTCTCACTCTGGCCGAGTATAGGCGTATTGCCGTACCTTTGCCCCTTGATTTCGTAGGAATTTCCAGCATGAGACTATACCTGATCCTGATTTGCCTACTTGGGGCGTCTTTTCATACCATTGCCCAGACCCATGGCGCCACGCAGGAATGGCTGAGCTGCGGGACCGAGGAACACCATATCTACCGGATGAAGAACGACCCCGAATATCGGGACCGGTATCTCATGACCCGGCATGCCCTGGACTCGCTGAAGCGGGTTCCGGCAGAAACGAAGCACCGCGGGGCGCAGGTATTCACGATCCCCGTTGTCGTCCATGTCATCCATCTCGGCGAGCCGATCGGCCAGCAGTCCAACATTTCCGATGAGCAGATCCTGGGTGCGATCGACGGGCTCAATGAACGCTATGCGAATGCCAATGGGCAGGGGGAGGACATGGAGATCAACTTCTGCCTGGCCACCCGGGATCCGTTTGGCTGCCCGACCTCCGGCATCAACCGGGTCGATGGTTCCGTCGTCCCGGGATACCGCGAGGAGGGTGTGGCCTGGGATGGTTCGTGCGGCGTCGAAGACCGCCTGCTCAAGGACCTGAGCAAATGGCCCACCTGGACCTATTACAACATCTGGGTCGTCCATGATATCTGCGGCAGCATCGCGG
>CAYMLN010000287.1:0-1142 GCA_964391045.1 uncultured Saprospiraceae bacterium | reverse complement strand
GCGGGCTATGCCTATTACCCGAATGGAAGCGAGTACGACGGCACGGTGATCGACATCGCCTCGATGCGGTACGACAACCTGACGCTTGCCCACGAACTGGGCCATGGCCTGAATATCCGGCACACCTTTTCCGGTGACGGGGAGGGGGAATGCCCCGAAAATGACGATTGCGCAGATGACGGTGACGCGATCTGCGACACGCCGCCGCACCGGGTCAGCGATTGCGGGTTGAATAATCCGTGCTCATCCGAAGGCGTCTGGTCCAACAGTTATCGCAACTGGATGAGTTATTGCTTCCCGCCTGCCGAAGAAGGCCGCTTCACGGCCGACCAGCGCACGCGCATGTGGGATGCCCTGGCCGTCGAGCCGCGGGCGTCGCTGCTGACCGCAGACGGATGCGCGAATGCGGAAGGCCTCCGGATCACGAGCGACGCGAGCATCCTTTGCCCGCAGGAGGCACGTTTTCTGTCCGCGCAACCGGCGGGTGGGCATTTCGAGATCGCCGCCGGCTCCGGCTATATTGACGGCGATAGCCTCTTTGCCACGGGCGGGTCCCTGATCACCCTGGCGTATGTCATCGAGACGAATGACTGCGTATCCACAGTGTACCAGGATATTCCCATCAAGAGCGTACCCGGGCTGCGCCTCAACAGTGTCGAGGATAGCTTATGTGTCGGCCAGACAACATTACTGCAGGGCATTCCCGCCGGAGGGACATATGGTCTTGTCGACGGTCCAGGTGATGTCCAAGGGCAGCAGCTCACCGCACTCGAGGATGGCATGATCGAAGTGTACTATGAACGGGTATTGGTTGGCTGCGTATTACGGGATACCCATGTGGTAGCATCTCGTGCCTTGCCGGTCGTGGAGGTCCAACAATGGGCCGACGATGTACTGATGGCCGATGCGGATGCCGATTCGTTTCAATGGGTTCGCTGCGACCTGGCGTACGCGCCTGTGCCGGAAGCGACCGGATCTGTATTGACGGTCAACGAGACGGGCGAGTATGCCGTGATCGCTGTCCAGGGCGAATGCCGGGATACGTCAGCCTGCGTGACGGTTGAATTGACCTCGACGAATGAAGGCACCAATTCAGCGCGTTATCGCATCTACCCGAACCCGGTGACGGATGTTTGTTACCT
>CAYMLN010000286.1:0-4207 GCA_964391045.1 uncultured Saprospiraceae bacterium | reverse complement strand
GATGCGGCTCACGCGCACGCCCGTCGCGTCAATGGCGCGGATGGCGGCCTCTCGACCGGAACCGGGCCCCTTGACGAAGACCTCGGCGGCGCGCAGGCCGGCCTCGAAGGCCTCCTGTGCGGCACGGCCGGCGGCCACCTGGGCGGCGTACGGCGTGTTCTTCTTGGACCCCTTGAAACCGGCCTTGCCGGCGGAGGACCAGGAGATCACGTGGCCGGCGCGGTTGGTCAGCGTGATGATGATGTTGTTGAACGTCGCCTGGATATAGGCGCGGCCGTCGGACTCGACTTTAACCTTCCGCTTCTTGACCGTTTTCTTTGCTGTCTTAGCCATACGAATTTGCGTCTGATGTCAGGGACTACTTCTTACTTGGTGGCCTTCTTCTTGTTGGCAACCGTCTTCCGCTTGCCCTTCCGGGTGCGGGCGTTGGTCTTGGTGCGCTGTCCGCGGACGGGCAGGCCCTTCCGGTGACGGAGCCCCCGGTAGCAGGCAATGTCCATCAGGCGCTTGATCTGCATCTGCACCTCGGAGCGGAGCTCCCCCTCGACCTTGAAGGACTCGGAGATGATCCGGGAGATGTTCATGATGTTGTCATCCGACCAGTCCTGCACCTTCACGCTCTCGCTGACCCCGGCCTCGGCAAGGATCATCTTGGACCGGCTGCGGCCGATGCCGTAGACATAGGTGAGGCTGATCACGCCTCGTTTGTTTCTGGGGAGGTCAACTCCTGCTATCCTGGCCATATGCGGTATAGTTTATAATCAGCCCTGACGCTGCTTATACTTCGGGTTTTTCTTGTTGATGATATAGAGCTTGCCCTTCCGACGCACGATCTTGCAATCGGCGGAACGCTTCTTGATGGATGTCCTGACTTTCATGGCTCGTATCTATTTCATTGGCCATAAGGCCATTACATGTTATTTATACCTGTATGTGATGCGACCCCGCGACAAATCGTAGGGCGACATTTCCACCGAGACCTTGTCCCCCGGCAGGATCCGGATGTAGTTCATCCGCATCTTCCCGGAGATGGTGGCGATCAGGACGTGGTCATTTTCAAGGCGGACACGGAACATGGCGTTGGACAACGCCTCCTCGATTATACCGTCTTGTTTAATGACATTCTGTTTCGCCATTTTTTAATTTTGGAGTGCAAATATCTACTTTTTTATCGACACTTCCGACAGATTGTCATTATTTTTTATGGCTTCCTCGACGATCCCGTGGTCCGAGAGCACGTCCGACCGGCCTTTGCCGACGGCGATGGTGTGCTCATAATGGGCCGACGGCCGGAGGTCCCGGGTCGTCAGCGTCCATCCGTCCTTCTTCATGACCACCTCCCGGCTGCCCAGGTTGATCATCGGCTCGATAGCAATGGTCAGCCCCTCCTGGAGGAGCACGCCCTTGCCCCGCTTGCCGTAATTGGGCACCTCAGGAGGCTCATGGAGCTTGCGGCCGATGCCGTGGCCAACCATTTCCCGAATGACGCCGTATCCGTGTTTCACCTCCGCATGCTGCTGGACGGCAAACCCGATATCCCCGATCCGACTGCCCGCGACAGCGGCCTCGACAGCCAGGTCCAGGCAACCGCGCGTGACGCGCAGCAGGTCCATCACCTCTTCGGGCAACTCCCCCACGGCAAACGTGAAAGCTGAATCCCCGAAATACCCATTCATCTCCACGCCACAGTCGATCGACAGCACGTCCCCTTCCCGGACCTCGCGGTCGTCGGGGATGCCATGGACGATGACTTCATTGAAGGAGATGCAAAGTGTGCCGGGAAAATCGAAGACGCTTCCCGGATACCCCTTGAAGGCCGGTACGGCCCCGTGGTCGCGGATGAAGGTCTCGGCCAATTTATCCAGTTCAATACCCCGGATGCCCGGCCGGATGGCCTTGCCCACTTCGGCGATCGTCCGGCTGACCAACATACAGTTGGCCCGGAGGATCTCGATCTCTTCTGCTGACTTGTAGTGGAACCGGGTGCCGAATACCATGAGCGGGACGGGAGGGCCGGATTACATGTTGGCCCCAACCTGGATGCCGCCACCGCTGCGCCCTTTCAGCCGGCCCGCCTTGACGAGGCCGTCGTACTTGCGCATGAGGAGGTGGCTCTCCACCTGCTGGAGGGTATCCAGCACGACGCCCACGAGGATGAGCAGCGATGTGCCCCCGAAGAAGATCGCGAAGCCCTGGTTGATCCCGAGATTGAACGCGAACATCGGCAGGATCGTGATGACGCCGAGGAAGATGGCGCCCGGGAGCGTCACCCGCGTGGTGATCGTATCGATGAAGTCGGCCGTATCCTTGCCCGGTTTGATGCCCGGGATGAAGGCGTTCTGGCGCTTCAGGTAATCGGCGTACTGCGTCGGGTTGACGAGCAGCGCGGTGTAGACGTAGGTAAAGACCACGACGAGGATAAACGAGAAGATCGCCGTCGTGAGCGAGAACGGATCGTTCAGCGAGCGGAGGAAGCCGCTCGAAGTGCCGCCGGTGCCGTCGCCCTGCATGAAGTACTGGGCCACCGTCATCGGGAGGAAGAGCACCGCCTGGGCGAAGATGATCGGCATGACCCCGGAGGCGTTCACCTTCAAGGGAATGTAGTCGCGTGCGCCCGTCTGCGGGATCGTGGCGCTGCCGCGGCCGACCATCCGCTTGGCAAACTGGATCGGGACGCGCCGCACACCCTGGATGATCAGGATGCACAGCATGGTCACCACGAAGAAGGCCGCGAGCTCGCCGGCGAAGGTCAGCAACCCGCCCTTGTTGAGCTGGGACTGGAATTCGAAGATGATGGCGGACGGCAGCTGGGCGATGATCCCGATCATGATGAGCAGCGAGATCCCGTTGCCGAGGCCCTTGTCCGTGATGCGTTCCCCGATCCACATCGCGAGCACCGTACCGGTGGCCAGGATGATGATGCTGGAGAACCAGAAGAGGCCCATGGGCATGTTGGGCGATATCGCCCCGATACTCTTGACGAAGGTCAGGTAGGCGCCGCCCTGTACGAGCGTGATCGCCACCGTGAGCAAGCGCGTGAGCTGGGTCAGCTTCTTGCGGCCGGACTCCCCTTCCTTCTGCTGGAGGCGCTGGAAGTAGGGCACGGCGAAGCCGAGCAGCTGGATGATGATCGACGCCGTGATGTACGGCATGATCCCCAGCGCGAAGATGGCCGCGTTGTTGAACGCCCCGCCGGTGAAGACGTTGATCAACCCCAGCAGGTCATTGCTGTTGCGGTTGCTTGAAAAATTGTCGAGCACGGAAGGGACGACACCCGGAAGGACGATGCGGGAGCCGAGGCGGTAGACCGCGACCATGAGCAACGTGAACAGGATCCGCTGGCGCAGTTCCTTGATCTTCCAGATGTGTTGGAGGGTCGTGATGAAATTCTTCATGCGGCAGGATGCGGTGCTTGCGACTGAGCTTTAGAGAATGGTGACGGTGCCGCCGGCGGCTTCGACGGCCTTGCGGGCCGCTTCGCTGGCCGCATGGCCCGTGAAGTTGACCTTGGCCTGCAGTTCGCCACGGCCGAGCAGCTTGATCTTGTCCGTGCGGGAGATCACGTTGTGGAGCATCAAGGCTTCAACGTTCCAGTCACTGACGTTGTACTTCTCGGTGATGGCCTGAAGCTGGTCCAGGTTGAGTGCGACGTAGACCTCGCGGTTGGGGTTCTTGAACCCACGCTTCGGCAGGCGCATCTGCAGCGGCATCTGGCCGCCTTCGTGTGCGCGCTTCTGCTTGTAGCCCGAGCGGGACTTGGCCCCCTTGTGGCCACGCGTCGACGTGCCGCCTTTGCCGGAGCCCTGGCCACGGCCTTTGCGCGTGTTCTTCCGAACCGACCCCGGTGCGGGGGTTAATTGTGACAGGTCCATCCTGCGAGTGATTTGCGGTTACTGAATGTTTTCTACGCTCACGAGGTGAGCGACTTTGGCGACCATCCCCTTGATCTGGTCATTGACGACCAGCTCGACGGTCCGGTTGACACGGCCGAGGCCGAGGGCCTTGAGGGTATCCTTCTGGCGCTGGGGCCGGTCAATCTGGCTTTTGATCTGCGTGATCCTGATCTTCGACATGATCGTAGTATAGGTTGTTATTCGGCGGATTCAGCTTCTTGGCGGTTGATCGGCTGCCCGAACACCTTCTCGACGGACACGCGACGCTCCTTGGCCACGGCCTGCGGGCTGCGCAGGCGCGTCAGTGCATTGAT
>CAYMLN010000285.1:0-4215 GCA_964391045.1 uncultured Saprospiraceae bacterium | reverse complement strand
GTCCGGACGGTTTGCAGCGCGAGATTCCCGATCGAAAAAGCTGTTTCCAGATCACCGGGCGCGTAACTCCCTGCGATATCCATCATACCGAAATCAGGATCCGCACTTCGCTGTAATTCGAAAAGTGCGATGTCGGGATTCGCATCGATCGACCAGCTGACCTTGTACCCGCCGGCAAGGGTTTCCAGGGTAATCGAACGCCAGTTGACCGGCGCACTGCCCTTGGTGCCGACGCGATAGATTACGCCCTGCAGGTTGGCCGCGTAGAGCTCGGCATTGTCGTCCTCGCCGAAGGTGACAAGTCCGCTGATCATGTTGGTGCCATTGAAGACATGACGCTCGTATTGTCCGGGGTTCGCCGGATCGGGCCGGAGGAGCCAGTAATAGTTGCTCACATAATCAGCAAATAGGTAGTACCCCTGCAGGTTGGGAAATGCCGCGCCGCGGTAGACGAAGCCCCCGGTGATCGAAGCCCCCTGCCCGTCCGGACAGGGACTGCAGTTGTGGGGATATTCGAAGATGGGTTCGACGAGGACCGTTCCCTGCGGACAATTCGCCGGTTCATAGTTGTGCCGGCCTTCACGACAATCCCAGCCGAAGTTCATCCCTCCGGGTGTGCCCGCGGGTATGTGATTGACTTCTTCCCAAAGATTCTGGCCTACGTCAGCGATCCAGAAATCGCCGTTGGCGCGGTCGAAGGCGATGCGCCACGGATTGCGCATGCCGGTGGCCCAGATCTCGGGGAGCGTGGCCGTGCCGACAAACGGATTGTCGGGCGGGATGCTGTAGTTGGTCGTGCCCGTCATGCTGTCGACATCGATGCGCAGCATCTTGCCGAGGAAGGTCTGGCCGTTTTGTCCGGCGTTCGATGGATCGCCGCCGCCGCCGCCATCGCCCATGCCGATGTACAGGTACCCGTCGGGCCCGAAGACCAGGTCGCCGGCCTTGTGGTTGGTCTGCACGCCGGTTTGTTGTAACAAAGGCAGCTGGCTTTCCTCGAGCGCATCGTCCGGATTGTCCGGGTTGACGGTAAACCGGCTGATCTGGTTGGTGATCGTCCCGTTGATCACATAGTTGACATACACGTAGGGCGAATCGGGAAACGACGGGTGAAACGCCAGGCCGAGCAGGCCGCGCTCGCCGTTGTTGATGACCTGCGACCGGATGTCGAGGAAGAACGGGTCGACCACGGCGCCGTCGCGGATGATGCGAATGGTGCCGCGCTTTTCGGCAACGAAGAGCCGGCCGGAACCGTCGCCGGAACCGGTGATATCGGTGGGTTGTGACAAGGCCGGACCGGTGAGCGTCAGGCGCGTGAATTCGACCTCGGGCTGGGCCGCAAGACGGGCGAGGAAAATGGCCGCGAGACCGATTGAAAAGAAGAAACGTGTCAGCATAGGTGTCTCAAGCTAGGCATGGAAGATCAGGATTTCCCGAATAACAACCGGCAACGTCAGGAGGATGTCACTTGACAAGCCGTTTCAGGCCGAAGCGGATCAACAGGAACCCGCCGACCAGGATGAGGACCACGACCCAGAAGGGCATGAACGTGATCGCGTAGATATGCGTGCGGTCGATGAACCACAACATGGTGATCAGCGCCCCGAGGATGAGGCTGAGGCTCGACAGCCGGTCCATACCCGGGACCTGCGCGAGGCTGACCTGCTTGCGGACGAAGACGAACGTCGTCGCCATCGACAGGACCGGGATGACCTGCGTGAAAAGGTTAGTGTCCATGATCGAGCGCCGCTCGAACAGGAAGAGGTAGATGTTGAGCGTCACGGCGAAGATCCCGGGGATGGCGACCATGTAGATCAGGACGGCGAACAGGTACCGCCAGGGGGAAAGGTGGGCTTCCCGGCCGGAGAACATCCAGGCGAGCATCGCCACGGCCGGCACCAGGAGGAAATACCCCAGGAGCCACCCGGGATGCTCCCCGCACCAGGTGAAAAAATCAGCCAGCGTCATGTGTAAGCGATTGTGCATGCGAAAGGTATGAAAATGTCCGGCAGGTCCGATCCGGGCTGCCTCAAGGGGCAAAACGGCGCGGGTTGTTTATCTTTGCGGGCTTTTACGAACAGACACAACTAACTGAAGCACAAAATCATGATGGAAAATCTGCTCTACCTGGTCCCGGTGATGGGCGTGATCGGGTTGCTCTACACCTGGATGAAATTCAATTGGGTCGGCCGGCAGGATGCGGGCAATGAACGAATGAAGGAGATCAGCGACCACATCGCCGAGGGGGCGATGGCTTTCCTCCGCGCCGAGTGGCGCATCCTCGCCTATTTCGTGGTGATCGTCGGGCTGCTGCTCGCCGTCATGGCCAGCGCCAACCCGCACAGCCACTGGAGCATCGCCCTCGCCTTTGTCGTCGGAGCCGTCTTCAGCGCCACGGCCGGGTATGTGGGCATGAAGGTGGCCACGAAGGCCAATGTGCGCACGGCCCAGGCGGCCCGGAGCAGCCTCAGCAAGGCGCTCAACGTCTCCTTTACGGGTGGGTCCGTCATGGGCATGGGCGTCGCCGGCCTGGCCGTCCTCGGCCTCGGCGGCCTGTTTATCGTCCTGCGCCAACTCTTCGCGGCTGACGCCGCGGTCAACAGCACCGAGATGCTGATGGCGATCGAGGTCCTTACGGGCTTCTCGCTGGGCGCCGAGAGCATCGCGCTCTTCGCCCGCGTGGGTGGCGGTATCTATACCAAAGCGGCCGACGTCGGCGCCGACCTCGTCGGCAAGGTCGAAGCCGGCATCCCGGAAGACGATCCGCGCAACCCCGCCACGATCGCCGACAACGTCGGGGATAACGTCGGTGACGTCGCCGGCATGGGCGCCGACCTGTTCGGCTCCTACGTGGCCACCGTACTCGCGACCATCGTACTGGGCCAGCAGACTATCGTCACGGGAGACGACGGGATGGGTGGCCTTTCCCCCATCCTCCTCCCGATGCTGATCGCGGGCGTGGGCATCCTGTTTTCTATCGTCGGCACGTGGTTCGTCCGCATCTCGGACAACGCGGGCATCAGCACGGGTGTCGTGCAAAAGGCCCTGAACATGGGCAACTGGGGCTCGATCGTCTTCACGGCCGTGGCGTCTATCGGGCTGGTCTATTACCTCATGCCGGAGACGATGACCCTGCGCGGCCATGAGTTCACCAAGTGGGGCGTCCTCGGCGCCATCATCGTGGGCCTCGTCGTCGGCGCGCTGATGAGTGCCATCACCGAATACTACACGGCCATGGGCAAGCGCCCGGTCAACTCGATCATCAACCAGTCCAAGACGGGCCACGCGACCAACGTCATCGGTGGCCTGGCCGTAGGCATGGAATCCACCTTCCTCCCGATCCTCGTGCTCGCCGCCGGCATCTGGGGCAGCTACTATTGCGCGGGTCTCTATGGCGTCGCCATCGCGGCGGCCGGCATGATGGCCACCACGGCCATGCAGCTCGCCATCGATGCCTTCGGGCCGATCGCGGACAACGCGGGCGGGATCGCCGAGATGAGCGAACTGCCGCCGGACGTGCGCGAGAAAACGGACATCCTCGATGCGGTGGGCAACACGACGGCTGCTACGGGCAAGGGCTTTGCCATTGCCTCCGCTGCCCTTACGGCCCTGGCGCTCTTCGCCGCCTTCGTCGGCGTGGCCGGCATCGACGGCATCGATATCTACAAGGCCGATGTACTCGCCTCGCTGTTTATCGGCGGGATGATCCCCTTCCTGTTCTCCTCGCTGGCCATCCGCGCCGTGGGGGAGGCGGCCATGAGCATGGTGGAAGAAGTGCGCCGCCAGTTCCGCACCATCCCGGGCATCATGGAAGGCACAGGCAAGCCGGAGTACGACAAGTGCGTGGCCATCTCCACGGAAGCATCGATCAAGAAGATGATGGTGCCGGGCGCGATCGCAATCGTGTCGCCCGTATTGGTCGGTTTCCTCATCGGCCCCGAGGCCCTCGGCGGCTTCCTCGCCGGCGCGACCGTGACCGGCGTGTTGATGGGGATCTTCCAGAACAATGCCGGCGGCGCCTGGGACAATGCCAAGAAGAGCTTCGAGAAAGGCGTCAACATCGACGGCGAGATGTATTACAAGAAGAGCGAGCCGCACAAGGCGTCCGTCACCGGCGACACCGTCGGCGATCCCTTCAAGGACACCTCCGGTCCGTCGATGAACATCCTGATCAAGCTCATGTCGATCGTGTCGCTTGTTATCGCACCGTCGCTA
>CAYMLN010000284.1:0-4216 GCA_964391045.1 uncultured Saprospiraceae bacterium | reverse complement strand
CTCCGGGGTGAGGTCCCCGGAAAGTTAGCGATCGATCAATGCCAGCTCCTTATCGTCCATTTCGCTTAAGGCAATCGTGTTTGCGCAGGATGTTCCGCAGGGTGGCTAGCGCCCGGGACAACGTTACGCTCACGGCATTAGCCGTGCGGTACTGCATGATCCCGAGTATTTCGGCGAGTTCCTTGCCCTCCAGATACCGGAGGACGAGGATCCGACGACTTTGCGTCGGCAGCTCCTCGACCGCCAGCATGCAGATTTTGTAGCACCGCTCATCCATTTCCACCCATTCGTCCACATTAATCGTTTCATCCATGTATTCATTAGCATTGAAGTCCTCCCGGAGTTCGGTCCGCCCCTTTTTCCGGTGGAAGGTCAGCATCCGCCGATTGCCAATGGTAAAGAGGTACGTGCGCAGGGCGCAGGTGAGCGTCGTCAGCCGGCCGTCCATCACCTGCTCGTAAAACATGATCACGGTATCATGCCAGGCATCGAGCCGATCCTGCCGGTCCCCTTCCCCGAACCGGGAGGCGGTCCACCTCAGGAATTCATCCCGGTATTGGGTGTAGATCTCCTCCAGGACGCGCCGGTCGCCGGCCGCCAGGGCCTGGAGGCGCTTGTTGTCCGAGGATACGTCCGGTTTCACGGGTGCTTGGAGCTTCGAAACCAAGGTACAAAAGGCAAGCGCTTTTTTCGCATGGGGCAGAGGACAGGGTGACAGGGTGACAGGGTAACAGGGTAGCTGTGTGAACGGGTGGACTCCGTGTGCTCCGTTCCTCCTTGCGCGGATTAGGCAGAGAGCATAGTGCAGAGGGCAGAGCGGAAAGCCGAACGCCGTGATCTCCGTTTTTATGTGCGCGGATCAGGCGGAGGGCAAAGCGCGTAGGGCATGGACTGGAACATTGCACCTGTGCTGATTTGTGAAATCCTGCCAACCCATTAAAGGCGAACCGATTCATTTGACCCCAAAATCGCTGAAGGCCGATCAGCTATGCTTTGTGCCTCCGCGGGAAATGTGACGGCCCTTCAATTGATCGGCTCCAGGGCATGCCAAGAGCCGTTTAGAAAGTTGAGACGGTTTAGACGGTTTAGGTCGCTGACCAATTCCCATAGAGCGTCTCGACTGTCTCGACCACCTGATCGGCCCCCGGGCAGGCCAAGGGACGTTTAGAAAGTTGAGACGGTTGAGACAGTTTAGTGCGCCAGCTAAGTCTCATAGAGCGTCTCAACTGTCTCGACCATCTGATCGGCCCCCGGGTAGGCCAAGAGCCGTTTAGAAAGTTGAGACGGTTTAGACAGTTTAGGTCGGTGACCAATTCCCATATAGCGTCTCGACTGTCTCGACCGTCTCGACTGTATCAACCTTATAAACCTTATAAACCGTATAAACGTTATAAACCCCATGTCAACCAACTTGCAAGGAAAATCCGCCCTCATCACCGGGGGCTCGAAAGGCATCGGCCTCGGCATCGCCGAAGCCATGGCTGCCCAGGGCATGCGCGTCGCGATCACCGGCCGTCATGCCGACGAGGTCGCCGCAGCGGCCGTATCCCTCCACCGCCTCGGCGCACCCGATGCACGCGGCTGGGTCTGCGATGTCCGCGACCGCGCCACGCAGCAAAAAGTGGCCGACGAGATGACGACCCTCTGGGGCGGCATCGACGTCGTCATCGCCAACGCCGGGGTAGGGCATTTCGCGGCCATCGACAAGATGCCGGAGGATCAGTGGCACGAGACGATCGATATCAACCTGACAGGCGTCTTCCACACGCTGCAGACCACCGTCGAGGCGCTCAAGAAGAGCGAAGGGTATTTTATCACGATCGCCAGCCTGGCGGGAACGAATTTCTTTGCCAACGGCGCGGCTTACAATGCGAGCAAGTTCGGCCTGGTGGGCTTCACGCAGGCGGCAATGCTCGACCTGCGGGGCTATGGCGTCAAGGTAACGACGATCATGCCCGGATCGGTGGCCACGTATTTCAACAACCACGTGCCCAACGATGCGGACGTCTGGAAGATCCAGCCCGAAGATATCGGTAAGCTCGTTATCGACCTGTTGAACATGCATCCGCGCACCTTGCCCAGCAAGGTCGAGGTGCGGCCGACGAGGCCGGCGTGATTGGCTGGCGAGGTTGATCAGCTCCCGTAATCCAGCCGGTGCACCCGGCCCAGCTTCGAATTGTCGTTGAAGTTGACGTCGAGGTCCTTGATGAGCCCGGTCCCGATCCGATACACCCAGCCGTGGATCCACAATTCCTGGCCGCTGCGCCAGGCCTGTTGCACGATCGAGGTCTTGGCGAGGTCATAAACCTGCTCGACGACGTTGAGCTCCACAAATCGGTCGAACCGGGATTCGCTGTCCGGGATCGCGTCGAGTTCTGCGGCATGGAAGCGGTACACATCCTTGATGTGCCGCAGCCAGTTGTCGATCAGGCCCACCGGCTTGTTGTCCATCGCCGCGCGGACGCCGCCGCAGCCGTAGTGGCCCACGACGAGGATGTGCGTGACCTTCAGGACATTGACGGCATAGTCCAGCACACTGAGCATGTTCATGTCCGTATGCACGACCATGTTGGCGATGTTGCGGTGGACGAACACTTCGCCCGGCAGTGCGCCGATGATCTCGTTGGCCGGCACGCGGGCGTCAGCGCACCCGATCCAGAAGATCTTTGGGCTTTGGCCCTTGGCCAGTTCCGGGAGGTAGTCCGGGTCGTTGTCCATCAGGCCCTTGGCCCATTGCTGGTTGTTGCGGATAAGCTGGTTGTAGTAGTGGAGTTCCATGGACCTGTCGTTTGTATTCGATATGGCGTAAGGCGAAGATGCGCATTTCAAGACGAAGACGCGGGAGACCGGCCAGGTGGCCAGGCCCGGCTGTCCAAACTGACGCAAGCACTGCAAATCAATGGGGACAGGCTCTTACCTTTAGGAACCGATCCGGTCGCCGGTCGGCATGTTGCACACGAAACACCAAAGCTTTGTCCGCATGAGGAAGGTTGACACGCCGTTGCGCAAGCTGATTGCCCGCCTTGCCCTGAAGCCGCGTGGCCTATTGTTATCCCTGATGGTCATGTCCGCGGCAGCCGCGGCGCAGACCACCCGTCAGGCGTCCGTTGAGTTGACGGCCGAGGTTGGGTCGGCACGCGACAGGATCACATTGCGTTGGACTCCTGATCCGCAGGCCACAGGCCATTTCGTGTACCGGAAATTCCAGAACGCCAATGACTGGGGTGCCGTGCTCAAGGCCCTTCCGGGATCTGCCACCGAGTTCACCGACAGCACCCTGTTGCCCAACCTGGTGTATGAATACCAGGTGTTGCGGCAAGGGAGCGGGTACCAAGGCCATGGGTATATCTCGAGCGGCATCGACATTCCGCACCGGGCGTTCCAGGGCAGGCTGGTCCTCGTGGTCGACAGCACGATGACCGAGCCGCTTTTCATCGAGATCGACCGGCTCGTCCGCGACCTGGAAGGAGATGGTTGGGAAGTTTTCCGCGTGGAGGCCGGTCGGGGCGAGGCGCCGCAGGTTGTCCGGGCCCGCATTGCCGCCGTTTGGAATGCAGACAAGCTGAACACACGCGCCGTTTTCCTGCTGGGCCACATCCCCGTACCCTACAGCGGCCAGCTGTTTCCCGATGGCCATCCTGACCATGAGGGCGCCTGGCCCGCCGATGTCTATTACGGGGATGTCAACGGCACGTGGACCGATGCCTCGGTCAATGTCACGGTGGCGACGGATCCGCGCAATGACAACGTCCCGGGCGACGGCAAGTTTGACCAGAGCCTGCTGCCCAGTGATGTCGAGCTGCACGTCGGTCGAGTCGACTTCGCCAACATGCCGGCCTTCGCGGCGTCGGAGACCGAACTGCTCCGCGCTTATCTCGACAAGGATCACGCCTATCGGCACAATCGCGTGGAGGTGAGCCGCCGTGGGATCATCGACGACAATTTCGGATACTTCAGCGGCGAGGCGTTCGCAACTTCCGCGTGGAAGAATTTTGCGCCCCTGGTCGGCGCGGCCAACGTCACGGCAGAGGATTACTTTACGTCCCTCTCGGACAGCAGTGCGCTGTGGTCCTATGGGTGTGGTGGCGGCTGGTACCAGGGCGCCGGCGGCATCGGCAGCACCAGTGACTTCGCCGCATCGAACACGCACTCGGTATTCACGATGCTGTTCGGCAGCTATTTCGGCGACTGGGACTCGCCAAACAATTTCCTCCGA
>CAYMLN010000283.1:0-4219 GCA_964391045.1 uncultured Saprospiraceae bacterium | reverse complement strand
ACCGCGATCCCGCCGAGCCAGACCCCCAGGAAGTTCCACGCGCCGGACCACACGACGGCGATGACCGGCCGGAGCGACCGGGTGTAAATGACCGTGGCGACGGCATTGGCCGTGTCATGAAAACCATTGACGAACTCGAATGCGCAGACGCCGATGATCGCGACCAGGAAGAACAGGAAATGCCACGCGGACAGATCGGAGAAGGCCTGCTGGAACATGGACGGGCGCTATTCGGGTTGGCGATTCAGTTTTGTGCAATACACAACCAACGCGTACCCGTGCGGGAACAGCAGGAGAACAGATTGGTCATCAGCGCCACAAAAGTAAATAAACCCCTCGCCCTGCTCGTACGGCACGGCATGACCCGATCGCCCGGGAGCAAAATTTACACGCCGTTTACATTGGCGGAATCGCCCCTACTCCGTGAAGCTATGGTTGTCCGGATCGTTGTACGTCTCCTCCCCTTCCCACTTGGCGATCACGGTCGAGGCCAGGCAATTGCCAACGAGGTTGACCGTCGTCCGGGCCATGTCCATGAGTTCGTCAATGCCGAGGATCAGGAAGATCGGCTCGACCGGCAAGCCGAAAGCCGTAGCCGTACCCATGAGGATGACCAGCGAGGCCCGGGGCACGCCGGCGATCCCCTTTGTCGTGAGCATGAGCGTGAGCAGGATCAGGATCTGTTCGCCGATCGAGAGGTGAATCCCCGCGGCCTGGGCCACGAAGATCGTGGCCAGCGAGAGGTATAGCGTGGACCCGTCGAGGTTGAAGCTATAGCCCGCCGGCAGCACGAAGGCGGCCACCTTGCGCGGCACGCCGAACTTCTCCATATTCTCGAGTGCTTTCGGCAATGCGGCCTCTGAACTCGTCGTGGAGAAGGCGATCGTGGCGGGTTCGAGGATCGCCCGGAGGAAGCGCCGGATCGGCAACTTGATGATGAGGGCGACAGGCAGGAGGACGAGGAGGACGAATGCCGTTAGCGCGAGATAGAGCGTGGCGAGCAATTGAAAGAGGTTGGCCAAGATGCCGAAGCCCATGTGTCCGACCGTGTAGGCAATGGCGGCGCCGACGGCAAACGGTGCGAAGTACATGACCACGCTGGTGAACTTGAACATCACCTCCGTCAGGCTCTCGCAGAAGTCGAGCATGTGGCGCTTGTGCGGCTCGCGCACGAGGGCGAGGCCGATGGCAAAGAGGATGCTGAAGACCACGATCTGCAACACCTGGCCTTCCGCGATGGACTTGGCGATGTTCTCCGGAAATATGTGGAGGATGATCTCCTGCCACGTCTCCGGCGGCGGGACATCGAGCGTCTCTTTTTCGGAATTGGGCGGAAGCTTGATCCCGACACCGGCCTTCGTAATATTGATAGCCGCAAGCCCGATGAGCAACGCCAGCGTGGTGACTACCTCAAAATACACCATGGACTTCCATCCCATGCGGCCGACCTGCTTGAGGTTGGCATGACCGGCGATGCCTACCACGAGCGTACCGAAGATGAGCGGCGCGATGATCGTCTTGATCAGCTTGAGGAATATCTTGCTCACGACCTTCAGCTCGGTGGCGATCACGGGGAAGTCGTGGCCGAACTCCGCGCCGATGACCATACTGAAGAGGATCCAGGAGGTCAGGCTGTTGCGCTTGTAGATCCAGTAGCCCATGCCGCCTATGGCGAGCCAGCGGAACGTCATGGCGACCGCCGGATGCAACGGCACGATACCGACCAGTTCGAGTGACGTCACCAGGCCGGCGAGGATGATCAGGACGATGATGTATGCGCCCGTGCGCTTGCTTACTGCCATAGGAAAGTTACCTGCTTGGACGCGGGCCGGCCGGATGCCCCGATGGGCGGATATCCGCCGGGAACCGCACGGGCAAGGTATTGAAAAAAGCAGGAATTCGGCGCGGGCGGGATCAGCGTGCCACGCGGCCGCCGGCCAGCTTTACGTCGGCATGGGCCCAGGCCTCGCGGAACTTCAGGTCCATGGCATCCGCCTGGTCCTGGTGCCCCATCGCCACGAGCGCGGCCGATGATCCGTTGAGCGCCCATCCGTTCTTCGGAAATGCCTCGAGATCCTCGGTGAAGGCGGCCAGCGCCTCGCCCGGCTCGCCTGCCTCCAGCAGCATCGCCCCGAGATGATGGCGGACGGAGAAGAACCAGTCGGGCGGTTCGTTGTAGTTCAGCCCGTCCTCGATGGCGATGGCCTGGCGGAACGCCTCTTCCGCGAGATCAAACTTCTTTTCCGTTGCGAGGATCTCGCCCTCCAGCACATATTTGGCAATATTGAGGACATCGGCCAGCGTGTTGATCTCCCAGATGGTCATGGTGGAAAAGGTGTCAAGGTTGGACATGCCGGATAATTCGGCCAGTTCGAGTCTTGCATCGTCAAGCCTGCCCTTTCCTGCATGGGCCATGCCCCGCGCATAATGGCGGATGGCCCGCACGGCGATGAGGGAGGTATCGACCGGCGGCAGGGCGAGGATATCATCCCAGCGGCCGAACTTGACCAGCACATAATCCGGGATCGAATAGTAGTGCTGGAACGTGGCCATGCCCGGCCAGAGCATCCCCTTGTGGTTGGCCATGTCGGACATCTTTCGCGCCGCGTCGATCGCGACCGCGCTGCTGCCCGCGAGCGTGGCGCACGCGGCGAGGAAGTGAAAGTTGTGCGGATAGTACGCGAGCGGATATGCGCCTGCCGCGTGACATTGGGTCACATAGAGGGAGTCCTTTTCAACGGCGCGAATGTTGGACATCGTTCCCCGGTGATAATCGCCCGTATTGATGTAGATGTGCGACGGCATGTGCACCAAGTGTCCCGCCTCGCTCACAAGTCCGGCGTCGAGGAGATCGGCGCTGGCCATGGCCTTTTCCGGCGTGGCGGAGGCTTCCCAGGCGTGGACATTGAGGTGATGGCCGCCGGGATGCTTTGGGTCGAGGGCGATCGCCACGTCGATGGCCCGCAGGATGTCGGCGGTCCAGGGCTTCATGCCGCCCTGCTTGTCCCACAGGTCCCACGGATGCATGTCCATCAGCGACTCGGCATACATGACCGCGATGTCGACATCTTTCGAAAATTGCCGATGTGCCTCGCGCATGGCGACCATGTAAGCGGAGTCCAGGGTATACCGGTCTTCCGGCGGTTCGGCCGCATAGCGTTTGGCCATGGCCCGGATGAGGGCCTGTTCGCGCGGCGTGCAACTACCCGCCAGTGACAATGCGCGCTGGGCGGCCTCGTACGCCCTTGGGTAATTGTCGGGCTCCATCCCGGCGTTGTAATTCGGACCGAGGACGTAGGCATAGCCCCAGTACGCCATGGCGCATGTCGAATCGAGGCGGATGGCCTGGTAAAATGAGCGAGCGGCTTCGGCATGGTTAAAGGCGTAAGCGAGGAGCAAGCCCTGGTTGATATAGCGCTGCGCTTCTTCGCTCGTTGTCGTGACCGGGAAGGATAGCTTGTCGAAGCCGGTGAACAGCGGGGCCGGCGTGCCGGCGGCAAACCAATCCGCGTCGGAAAACTGCGGGGCGCATCGCATGACGGACGGTTCCGGCATGACGACCTCCGGCGCGGATGCGCGACGGCAAGCCCCGATCAATACCAAAAAAAGGAGGAAGGTGAGGTGCTTCATGGCAGGTGGATTTCAATGTGCGGCTTTACACACAGCCACCACCCCTCGCGTGTGGCGCGTGCTGAAGAGAATGCGTGGTGCCTGATGAAAATACGCAAAATCCCGGGCCAACAGGCCATAAAAAGGAAAAGCCCGGCGTTTGGCCGGGCTATTCCTTTGCGCATGGTATATCATGCGCCTCCCTTGGCTTTCCGGAGATCGAAATTCCGGATTGCACCGAGGTAGCGGTCGAGTTCGGCCCGCACGCGGGGGAACAGGAACAGCAGGCCGACCATGTTGGGAAACACCATCGCGAGGATCATCGCGTCGGAGAACCGGATCACGGCATCGAGCGTGGCGGACGAGCCGATCACGATGAACGCGAGGAAGATGAATTTGTACACCAGGTCGGAAATCTTGCCGCGGCCGAAGAGGTATTTCCAAGCCTGCAGGCCGTAATACGACCAGGAGATCATGGTCGATACGGCGAAGAGGACGATGGCGATCGTGAGTACATAGGAGAAATGCGGGATCACGCTGTCATACGCCAGCGTCGTGAGGTCGACGCCGCCGACTTGTTGCCCGGTGGCATTCATCACCACATGTCCCG
>CAYMLN010000282.1:2026-4224 GCA_964391045.1 uncultured Saprospiraceae bacterium | reverse complement strand
TACAGAGATGACAGGGCTGCCTTCGGTCGCCGAAGCCAAAGGCGAAGGTGACGCCCTTTGATCCTCCGGAGATTCGCATCGTGGGATTGGGGTAACGGAAGCCCCGGGGATGTGTAACGTGTAATGGTTAATGTGTAAAGCATGGCATCCCTTGCTACAGCATTCATCCAGATCCACCGCCATTACTCCTTTGCATTACACCTTAACCGTTACACGTTAAACGACTCAAGAGGATCCGTTCGCCGTTTACCGTTTACCGTTCGCCGTTATCCGTTATCCGTTATCCGTTATCCGTTATCCGTTATCCGTTTACCGTTATCCGTTTGCCGTTCCCCGTAACACATTACCCGTTCCACGGCTTTAAACACTTAAACACTTAAACATTTAAACATAAAAGCGATCCGCCAACGGCGATGAGTTTTCTTGTATTTTTCCGGCTCAGATGACCCCTTCGATCGCAAACACCCGCTTCTACATCGTCGACGACCACCAGATCGTCAATGTCGGCGTGCGCGTGCTGCTGTCCAGCATGGGCGCCCGGCAGATCCGCGAGTTCACGCGTTATGCGGAATTCCAGAAGGCGCTGGAAGGGGAGACGCCGGAGATCGCGGTGCTCGACCTGGAGATGGAGCGCCACCTCCTGCTGCCCGACCTCGGCGACCTCATCGCCCGCCATCCCGGCATGCGGGTCATCATCTACTCCCGGCACGACGAGCCCGACATGGTGGGCCGCGTGCTGCAGACCGGCGTGTGGGGATACGTGAGCAAGGTGAGCGGGCTGGACGAATTGAGCAAGGCCGTGCAGGCCGTCATGGCGGGCGAGCGTTTCATCGACGAGAAGCTGGCCGGGCAGTTGCACGAGTTCCAGGCCCACGCCAGCGCGGTCGACCAGCTCAGCCCGAAGGAAATGGAAGTGTTCATGCTGCTCGTCAAGGGGCTGCGGTACAAGGAGATCGCCGACGTCATGGGTATCAGCGTCAACGCGATCGGCACGTACCGGTCGCGCATCGGCGTCAAGCTCAACGTCACGAGCGTGCGGGAGATGGAGCGGATCGCCGAGATGCGCAATCTCATCTGATACGCCCCATGCGGCTCGCGCTGGCAGGTATCCTGGTCATCCTCGGCATCATGCATCCGGCATCGCAGGGCGCCGGTTTTCGGGAAACGTGTTTCGGCCTCGAGGCCGGCCTCTCCGGGATGTACGTACACGACGTCCGGTTCATCCGGGGGAAGTGTTACGTGACCGCCGAAAAGGGCGTCTTCACGTTTGACGGCGACAGGTTCGAAGAGGCCTTTGTCTTTGCCGATCCCGGGTCACGGCCCAGCCTCGTGATTCCCTATGCGGACAACTATGCGATCGTCGACCGGGGCAGCCAGGTATACCAGTCCGACGGCACGCCGATGGAATTCTACTATGCCGGTCGTTTCGACGGCATGCCCTTGTGCCGGCGGAAGAGCGCCGCGTGGGAGTACCTCGTATTCCGGGAGGGTGTTGCTTCGCCCGTAGGCCTGCCCGCCCGCACGATTCTCGCGGCGACAACAGGGAAGGACACGCTGGTCTCGGACGGATGGCAGTTGATGCGCCTGCAGGCGGGCCAGGCCATTCCCCTTTGGGGCACGTCCCGGGATGAGCACCCGGAAGTGGAAGCGCTGGATATACGTTCCCTCCTGTCCTCCCGATGGATCTCGTTGCCCGTGCGGGATATGGTGGCCTTCGGCGATAAGATCTATGTGATCTGCGACGATAACCTGTACATCTGGTCACGGCAGGCGGGCTTGCGTCCGTATGAAGGCGGACAGGATATGACCGGCTTATCCATGTTGGAATCCCGGGACAACATGTTGCTTGGCATTGACGCATCAGGGATCACAGTGCTCGATGGGGGCGGCGACCCGGGATGGACGGGGCAACCTTACGACCGGGCTGCGGTGAACACGCTGACCGTTCATGACGGATCTCTGTTTATCGGGACGAGACATGACGGCTTGTGCGTGGTCACGCCGGAGCGCCTTCGGTTCACCGCGCAGGACGGCGAGCGCGGCGCCCTGGGGATCGCCTTGTGGCAGGATACGATCCGCACAGCCCGCGGGCCGCAGGGCGATTGTGACGACGTGTTCCGCGCCCCGGATCCGGATGATGACGGATACTGCTTTTACGACGGCGGGGGCACGTATGCCCAGGCGTGCGGACGGGGCAC
>CAYMLN010000282.1:0-2016 GCA_964391045.1 uncultured Saprospiraceae bacterium | reverse complement strand
TTCTGGGATGACCGGGGCGCGTATGCCTGGTACGACGCGCCGTCGATGCAATACATCGTCGCGGACAGCCGGAATAACGTCTATCTCGGGGCGAGCCGGTTTGTCCTGCGCATCCCGGCGGACGCCTTGCGGGACAGGCGCCAGGCGGTACCGGACACCCTGCGGAAGACGAAAGGCCTGACCCTGCTCAAGGTCGTGGGCGACAGCGTATTTATCGGCGACGAGGGAGAGATCACCATCATCGCCGGGGACCGGCAGGCGGTGCTGCCCTTTCCGGCGATCCGCGATGTCGTGCCGGTCGGGGAGGGGATGCTCTACCTCGGCTACGGGACGCAGTGCCGGTATGTGCCGCATGGCGGCGCCGCCGGCGACGTGGCCTGGGCGCATGCTGTCCTGGCCCCGGCGTTCTTCAATGCGGGTTTCCAGGAAGGCGGGTTCACCTATTTCACGTCGGATGAGGGCCTGTATTATGTCCGGACCGCCTTGCTGACCGCATGCCTGGCCCACGGCGCGGTCGTGCCCCTGGCGCGCATCACGCTGGCCGGCCGGTCGATGATCGAGTTCAACGGCGGATTCAGCGGTTCCGCAGTGAAGTACAAGGGCGACTGGTACCTCCCGGCGATCAATGGGGTGGTGCGGATGCGTCCGCCCCCGCTCGAGAATATCCGCACGACGTGGCGGCTGACCCTCTCGGATGGCCGCGATACGGCGGTGACCGCGATCCCGGGGGACGAGCATGTGTGGCATTCCCCCGTTGTCGACCTGGGCATCGACTGGGACTACCTGCCCCAGATCGGGGAGTTGCTGATGCAAATGTCCATCAATGGGGTTATGCAATACCGGGGCGGCCTCGTCCGCTCGAACCGGTTCTTTCTCCGGCGGGGACTAAACCGGGTCGAGGTGTCGGTCTTTCATCCCTTGTTGCCCGACGGCCGGCAAACCTTCACCGTGCTGGTCGATCGCCGGCTGCCCCTCCTGGCCCGGGTCGATTTCTGGATCCTGGTCGCGGCGGTCATGCTTCTGGCCGGGCTTGTCGCTTTCGCCTATTCCACGCAGCGCTACAGGCGGATCCTGCGCGCGCACCAGGGCCTGCTCCGCGACAAGGCCGTCCTCCTGGAGGCGTGGTATGCCAATCCCGGAAACCAGGCGGCATCCCCGCATGAGGATATCTTGCGAAGCTATATGCACGACATCGAGGGCGGACTGAAGGTCTCGGCCGACACGCTCAAGCTGCTCGCCCGGCCGGGCAACCAGTCGCCGGAGATGCTGGTCGAGGTGGCCCGCGGACTGGAAGCCCTGTTGGAGATCTGCCGCCGGACGTCCATGGAGATCATCCCGCCGGCCCATGCCAGCGACACCCCGTCGCAGACCGTGCAAAAGATCATCGAATCCGCCGTAACGCACAACCAGGGCTACGCCCGGGCCAAGGCTGTCGACGTGGTCATCAACGGCGATGTTCGCCTGCCGTGGAAGGCCGCGCCCGAGCTGGGCCGTGTGCTCTATGTCCTGGTCAATAACGCGATCAAGTTTTCCATGCCCGGACAAAAGGTGGAGGTGTCTGTCGCCGTGAGCAACCAGGTGCTCAACATCACGATCACGGACGAGGGCCGGGGGTTCCGGCTGGAGGGGGACCCTGCCCGTCAGCCGTCACACATCCCGTCCAGCCCCGGTACGTCAGGCGAAGTAGGCAGCGGCCAGGGCGTATACCTCGCCGGCCGCCTGGTCGACGAGATGGGGGGCGTCCTCTCCCTGGCGCCACGCCGAAACCAGCCCGGGACCATCGCAACGGTGAGCCTCCCGGTCGCCTGAATGTCGTCGGGGCCGCCTCGCCCCCGGGTTGCGCCGTCAACAGCGATCTCCAGGCAGGCCAATTTGTGGAACGGATTTTGCAACGCCTTAACCGGTTCGACAGAACGCCATAGAATGAAATTCAACACTTGATTTTCAACATTTTACGACACGTACTGAAATCCATGAACGCCTTCCTGCTCGCGAGGACCCGCATCCTGATCACCG
>CAYMLN010000281.1:0-4253 GCA_964391045.1 uncultured Saprospiraceae bacterium | reverse complement strand
TTATGGAAAGTTATCCACATCCAGGCTGTCAACCTATATCATGAGAGTACATAGAATGGGGTAATTAGCCCGTACCTCTAACCCCTAACCTCTAACCTCTAACCTCTAACCTCTAACCTGCTTAAAACCGCCCCCTAAATCCCTTGCCGAAATTATCGTCATGAATTGACGACTTTTCCTACCTTTGGCGGAAGACCAAAACCCGCCGTTCCCATGCTTCCCCAGAATCTGCAATATCTCCGGCGCAAGTCGGGCCTCAGCCAGCAGGAACTGGCCGACCATCTCGAGATCCCCCGGACCACCTGGAGCGGGTACGAGCTCGGCAAGGTGGAGCCGAACATCGCCATGCTGCAAAAGATCGCCGCCTTTTTCGGCCGGCCGATCGACCACCTGCTCAACCAGAAGATGGACCTCGACGAGCTCGAGATCGCCCGCACCCCCGACCTCCGCGTCCTCGCGATCACGATGGACCGCGACGAGCGGCAGAATATCGAGCTCGTGCGCACCAAGGCCGAGGCGGGCTACCTCGACAGCTTCCAGGACCCGGAATACATCCGCGACCTGCCGAAAATGTACATCCCCGGCCTGCCCGGCGGCTCGTACCGGGCGTTTGAGATCCACGGCGACTCGATGCTCCCGATGCCCTCCGGCTCGATCGTCATCTCCCGCTATGAGGAATCGCTCAAGAATCTGCGGGACGACAAGACCTACGTGATCATCACCCAGCGCGACGGCATCGTCTACAAACGCGTCAAGAACCATCCTGACCGCCATGCGGTCACGGCCATGTCGGACAATCCCGACTATCCGCCGTACACGATCGACTATTCGGATATCCAGGAAATGTGGCGCTACCATGCGCACATCGTCTTTACCGATGCGCGCCAGCAGCAGGCCGACTGGCTGCAGGAGACGGTGCTTGACATGCAGCGCAAGCTCGCGGCGATGGAGCGGAAGCTGTAACCTCCGGGCAAGAGGTATGTCGTGTTTTTTGAAGGCGGTTTAGAAGGTTTAGAGGGTTTAGATTTCCAATCCGGGAGTCAATTCTCTTGTGTTTAATTGATCGCTTGTTGAAGGGCTGTCATATTTCCAGCAGAGGCGCAGAGCGATGCTGATCGGCCTTCAGTGGCATTTCGGTCAAATGATCTCCGCCCCATTGGTGATAAGGCCGGATTTCACGGATCAGCACAGGTGCAATATTCCAGTTCATTTGGTCCGCGGGGGCAAGCCCCGCTGCTATATTGACCCTTCGTGATTATCCGTTATCCTTATCCGTTATCCTTATCCGTTATCCGTTATCCGTTTCCCGTTATCCGTCAGACAATACCCCCTAAACCCTAACCGCTAAACTTTAAACCCTAACCCTTAAACTCCCTACTTTTGCGGTCCCGTTTCACAACCGGCACCATGAAAGACTACAGCCACGTGTTCAATGCCCATCCGGGCTATATCGACGCCCTCTACAAGGCTTACCAGCAGGACCCCGCCGCCGTCGACGACGGCTGGCGGCTGTTCTTCGAAGGATTTGATTTTGCGGCCCAGGGCAACGGGCATGCCGCCGCTGCGGCAGCGCCGGCCGATGCCGGCCACCTGCGGCGCGAGCTGGCTGTCCTGGCCCTGATCGAGGGCTACCGGAGCCGGGGGCACCTCCTCTCGACGACCAATCCGATCCGGCCCCGCAAGGACCGCAAGCCGCACCTCGACCTGGCCGATTTCGGCCTGTCGGACGGTGACCTGGGCGTGCGCTTCGCCGCAGGCGGCGAGATCGGGATGCCCGACGCCACCCTGGCGGAGATCGTCGAGCGGCTGCGCAAGATCTATTGCGGTGCGATCGGCTATGAATTCGCCTATATCGAGAACCGGGAGAAGCGGGAATGGCTGCGGACCCGCATCGAGGGTCGCGAGAGTATCGACCGCGACGACTTCGGCCTGGACATCGAGGCGAAGCGCCGGATACTGGAGAAACTCAACGGCGCAGTCGTCTTCGAGAAATTCCTCCACACGAAGTATGTGGGGCAAAAGCGCTTCTCGCTCGAAGGCGGCGAGACCACGATCCCGGCGCTCGATGCGATCATCCGCACCGGTGCGGCGCTGGGCGTCGAGGAATTCATCTTCGGCATGGCCCACCGGGGCCGGCTCAACGTGCTGGCCAATATCCTCGGCAAGACATACGACCAGATCTTCAATGAGTTTGAGGGCAACATCAACCCGGAGCTGAGCTTTGGCGACGGCGACGTCAAGTATCACCTCGGCTTCTCGTCGCAGGTCGAAGGACCCGACGGCAAGACCGTCCACCTCAAGCTCGCGCCGAACCCCTCGCACCTCGAGTCGGTCAACCCGGTCGTCGAGGGCTTCTCCCGCGCGAAGGCCGACCTGCTCTACGGCTCGGACTACGACCGCATCATGCCGGTCCTGATCCACGGCGACGCGGCCGCGGCAGGGCAGGGCGTCGTGTACGAGACCGTGCAGATGTCGCAGCTCGAGGGCTACTACACGGGCGGCACGATGCACTTCGTCATCAACAACCAGATCGGCTTCACGACCGACTTCGACGACGCGCGGTCGTCGACCTATTCGACCGCGGCGGCGGCCCTGGTGCAGGCGCCGGTCTTCCACGTCAACGGTGATGATCCCGAGGCCGTCGTCTTCGTCACGAAACTGGCTACCGAGTTCCGCCAGGCCTTCAACGTCGACGTCTTCATCGACATGGTCTGCTACCGCCGGCACGGGCATAACGAGGGCGACGACCCGCAGTTTACCCAGCCCGCCATGTACGAGAAGATCTCGCAGCACATGAACCCCCGCGAGCTCTACGCCGCGAAGCTGGCCGGTCGTGGTGACGTCGAGACGAAGATCTCCGAGGAACTGGAGAAGTCCTTCTGGGACGACCTGCAGCGCCGCCTCGACCTCGTCAAGGAGAAGGGCCTGCCGTACCAATACCAGAAACCGGAAGAAGCCTGGCGCAAACTCAAGAAGCACGCCCTCCTCGAGGACATGCTCGCGATCCCGGAGACCGGGATCGACGGCGCGCACGCCAAGGCGCTCCTCGATGCCCTGCACCGCATCCCCGACGGCTTCACCCCGCTAAGCAAGATCAGCCGCATCAACAAGGGCAAGCTGGCCCTTATCGCCGACGGCAAGATCGACTGGGCCCTGGGCGAATTACTCGCCTACGCGAGCCTGCTCGTCGAGGGCCGCAATGTGCGCATGAGCGGGCAGGACGTCAAACGCGGCACCTTCTCGCACCGTCACGCCATCATCCGCGACGCGAAGACCTACGAACCCTACAACCGCCTCAATCACCTGGCCGACAAGCAGGGGCAGTTCATGATCTACAACTCCCTGCTGTCCGAGTTTGCCGTCCTGGGCTTCGAGTACGGCTATTCCCTCTCGAGCCCCGACCATCTCGTCCTGTGGGAGGCGCAGTTCGGCGACTTCGCCAACGGCGCGCAGACCATCATCGACCAGTACATCAGCGCCGCGGAGAGTAAGTGGAACCGCATGAGTGGCCTCGTGATGCTGCTGCCGCACGGCTACGAAGGGCAGGGCCCCGAGCACTCCAGCGCGCGCCTCGAGCGCTTCCTCCAGGCCTGCGGCGACGGCAACATGGGCGTGTACAACATCACCACGCCGGCCAACTTCTTCCACATGCTGCGGCGCCAGATCGCCTGGCCGTTCCGCAAGCCGGCCGTCGTGATGTCGCCCAAGTCGCTCCTCCGCCATCCGGCCTGCGTCTCCGACATCGCGGAGACGGGTCCCGGCACGGCCTTCCAGCCGGTCATCGCGCCTACGCACACGCCCGCCCAGGCAAAGAAGATCAAGCGCCTGCTGTTCTGTACGGGCAAGATCTACTACGACCTCGCCGAGGCCATCGACAAGGACAAGGTGACCGATGTCGCGATCGTGCGGCTCGAGCAGCTCTATCCGCTCGACCAGCCGCGCCTCCTCGAGATCGCGGCCCGGTACCCGAATGCCGCCCGCTTCTGGGTCCAGGAAGAGCCGCAGAACATGGGCGCCTGGAGCTTCCTGAACAACCGCATGCCGGGGATGGATTGGCAGGTCATTTCCCGCCGTTGGGCTTCCTCGCCGGCCACCGGCTTCAAGAAGGTCCACGACGAGCAGCAGGCGACTGTGGTGAAGCAGGCGCTGGGGGTAGGTTGATTGTTGAGCCAGACTTGCGGTCTGGCAGAAGGCAAGTGCGAGAGAGGATCTCGCGCACAACAGCCGTCGACGCAACGTGGAAGAAGCCGGAC
>CAYMLN010000280.1:0-4264 GCA_964391045.1 uncultured Saprospiraceae bacterium | reverse complement strand
CGAAGGTGCCCCGGATGTCCTCCACGCGCAGAGCTTTTTAGCAGCATGTGTGTGCGCCCGCCTTCAGCAACGGGTCAAGGTCCCTTTCGTCTACACGGAGCGCAGTTCCAGGTGGGTGACCCGCGACCTTCCCCTCTACCTGATGCCCTACATCCACCAGGCGCTCCGCGACGCGGCCGCGCTGACCTGCGTCAGTCACGGCCTTCGCGACCGGATCAACGTGCAGACCAACCGGCCGATCGCGGTGATCCCGCCGCATGTGGACGAGCGGATCTTCAACGTCATCCCCGACGAACCGAAGCCCGGGCAATTCACCTTCGTCACGGCCGGCGAACCCGCAGGGATCAAGGGCCTGGATGTCCTGCTGGACGCGTTTGCGGACTTCACGCGCCAGAAGCCGCGTTTCGGGGCCAGGCTCATCCTGGCCGATCGCATTCCTGAAGAAAAGGCATTGAAGGCGCAAGCCCTGCGGTTGGGCATTGAGGCGAACGTCACATTTGCCGGCAAGTTGGACCAGCCCGCGCTGGCTTCGTTGTTCAGGCAAAGTCACGCGTACATTTCCGCGAGCCGCGTGGAGACCTTCGGCAAGGCCATGGCTGAAGCGCAAGCCTGCGGATTGCCCATCGTGGCCACGCCGACCGACGGCGCCCGGGATATCGTCGCGGATTCGTCACTCGGAATCATTGCCGGCGGATTCGATGCGCCTTCGCTGGCTGCCGCGATCACGGCCCTGGCGGAAGGATATGCATCCGATTCGGGCGAGGCGATCGCCGCGGCTTCCGTGCGCTTTCACCGGGCGCCCGTGATGCATCAATGGACATCACTGTATCAATCCGTCATCGCATGATCCGCCAGCGCAGGCCGATGATGACCTACACCTGGTTTAACCGGACGCCGGGCATGGCGCTGATGACGACGCATCTCTTTTCTCCCGCCGAAAAGCGATTGCCCGGGATGACACGCGTGCCCTTTCCGACACTCGTGGTTGACGTACACAATGAGGATTTCGTTCGCCACTGGTCCGATTCCGCGCGCACCAAGATCAACCGCGCATCGCGGGAGTCCATCGAGATCCGGCGCGGCGGGGAGTTGTTGCCCGACATCCTGCAACTGTTCAGGCCGACTGCCTATCTGCGCGGATTGCGGGGGTATGCGGAAACCCATTTCGACTCGATCCCGCATGTCGAATGCACGGCGGCCTATTACGAAGGCGTGATGTTGTGCGGACACATCTGGGTCGTCGATGACGAGGAGCGTCGCGCGGTGCTGTACGTCAACGCCAGCAGCCATCACCGGGGCCAGGAAGACAGCTCGCTTTACGGCCGCGCACATTATTACCTGCTCTGGCAGGATGGGCTGTACCTCCGCCATATCGGCGTCGGGACCATGGACCTTATGGGGTACGAACCGGAGACGACGAACGAATGGCTCAGGGGCGTTTATCAGTGGAAGGCCGCCACACACGGGGTGCGGGAAACGCTGTATCATTATTACCCGGCCTGGTTCTACCAGCTGCGCCGGATCCGTCAAGCCCTCGGCCGATGACACGCGACGAACGCCAGGACATCTATCGCCGGCTGTGCGCCGAAGGACGCGAGGCCGCGCTTTTCATGCAGCCCTGGTGGCTCGACGCCGCCGGGCCGTGGGATGTCGCCCTCGCGTATCGCAACAAACAATTGGTCGGTGCCATGCCGTATGCCCCCGGGCGCAAATGGGGGATATCAACCATCGGCATGCCGCGGCTCACGCATCACATGCGCATCTGGACCGACAAGCCCCCTGACATCTCCGCGCACAAATGGCTGACGCGGGAGAAGCAGATCTTGTGGGCGCTGGTTGATGCCTTGCCGGCGTTCGGCTTCTTTTCCCTCGTGTTCGACAGCGACAGCTTCGACAACTGGCTGCCCTTCCACTGGAAGGGCTTCCGTCAGGAACTGCGCTATACGTTTGTTATCGATCGCGCCTCTCCGGATGACCTTGACCAGCAGATCAACCGCAACCTTCGGCGAAATTTGAGGGAAGCGGGCGCTTCGGTCACCGTTCGAGAGACGGATGATCTCAAGGGTTGCTTTAATCTCTTCAAGATCACCCATGCCCGGCAACGCGTCGCCTTGCCATTTACGCTCGATGATTTGAGCCGCATCGATCGGGGCGTCCGCGAGCATCATGCAGGACGATTGCTCGGCGCCTACGACCGTGATGGCCGGCTGCTCTCCGCCGCATACATGCTGTGGGACACGGATCGCGCCTATTACTTCCTGGCCGGTGATTCCGACGCGGGCCGGGAGGCGAGCGCCGGGTTGCTGCTATGCCGCGAGGCGCTGCGCATCGCATTCGAGGAGCGCGGGGTGAAGTCCTTCGATTTTTGCGGCAGCATGCTCGAGTCCGTCACGGAGATCCGTCGGCAGTTCGGCGCCCACGCCGTCCCGCTGATGAAGATCTTCAAGGCGGGGTACAAGTGGCTCGATGCCTTTTACGCCCTGGTGCGATAATGTGTAATCGTGGGTCGGTGGTTGTACATCTTTCAGCCGTCGGAGCTTTATGCGAAGGAGGCCGACCATGGGCCAGGGTGTAACCATGGCCCTACTTCATATTAAGATTGGGGTCGGTTATAATACATTCATAGGCTGCCGGAGCTTTATGCGAAGGAGGCCGACCATGGGCCGAGGTGCAACCACGGCCCCACATTTTATTGAGATAGGGGTGGTTTTACCTTGTTCAGCCTCCGAAGCTTTATACGAAGGAGGCCGACCATGGGGGCATTTGCCGTGGTTGGCGTCCCCGCCAACCACAGTAAGGATTTGCCGCAGTTGGCGTCCCCGCCAACCACAATAGGTGAGCAGGATGTTCGGGATATCCTCATACAGGAATCATCTTGTGCCAGGCTGGAAGCCTGTCACAACAATTGTTGGCGGGGACGCCAACGAAATGGATCCGTGGGTTTGTTGTCGGATCGCCTCCGCCTTCGGCTACTGCGATCAAAGGACACCAACCACGGCAGGTCTGATCAGGGCAGCGAGAACTGCTTAAGCCAGTCCCAATGCAGCGGCGCCGCCTCCATCCAGTGATTCGTTCCGTTCGGGTACGCGTGGGCCAGGCCTTTCACGAAGACGAAGCGATAGTCGGCGTTCGAGCCGGGATCGAGGGACGGGAAGGTGGCGATGACCACGGTGTTGGTGTCCCCGGTCACGGTGTATTGGTCCGACAGGCCGAAGCTTCGGATATGTGTTCGCGCCGAGCGTCCCGGCTTGTAGGTCGTGTCGGCCAGCACTTCGTCAATGCGTGAGAGCGGGACCTCCGGACCGTCCACGCCCGGGCCATAGTCCTTATTGCCGATCTGGAAGGCCGTCGGCAGCTTTCGCTTCGGGACGTAGGTCGTATCCGCGTAGAAAGATCCTGCATTTTCCACCAGGGCGGCGAATCGGTCGCTGAGTTCGATCGAGCTGAGGGCGGTCATCTGTCCGCCGTTCGAGAACCCGACGAGGTAGAACCGCTTCTCGTCCACGTTGAAACGCGCAATGACCTCATCGATGACCCGGGACAGGAAGGCGAAGTCGTCGCGGGGTTTTTCATTTGGACAGAAGGTCCATGACGACGGTTGGGCATTCCATTTCGTTGTGTTCTTTACCTGGCCCTCGTCGATGATGCAGTAGCGCAGGGAAGAAGGGAAGACCGTGAGGATCGTATCCGATTCGCCAACCTCTTTCCATCCACTTCGTTCCCACATGTCCAGGCCCGTTCCACTCGTGCCATGCAGCATGAAGACGACAGGCAGGGGGCGCTCACCGTCATATGCCGCCGGCACATGCACGTAGTATTCACCGGCCAGGTTCGTTTCGGAGACCTGGAACAGGTTCCGCCCCTTGACGAAATCGTCGGGCGCGGGATCGCTGTCTTCATTGCAACCCATGAGCGCGAGGATGGCGACGAGGCATGGGAGGATCGGGAAACGGTTTGCGTAAGCCATGCGGTGGTGTGATTAGTTTGTAAAAGTATATTGACGACTTCGGGGTGCGTTCATCCAAATGGGTGAATCACCGTATTCCGGAGTTGAACCCGTTAATCAACGCTATGTGGGTCGGTGGTTGTACCGCTTTCAGCCGCCGGAGCTTTACGCGAAGGTGGCCGACCGGTGGGGGAATTGCCGTGGTTGGCGTCCTCGCCAACCACAGTAGGTGAGCAGGTTGTCCGGGAGATCATTTCCCGGGCATCATCTTGTGCCAGGCTGGAAGCCTGTCACAACAATTGTTGGCGGGGACGCCAA
>CAYMLN010000279.1:0-4274 GCA_964391045.1 uncultured Saprospiraceae bacterium | reverse complement strand
AGGTGGACGATGTCGTCGAACAGCAACTCACCTGCATGGCGGGGGGAGATCCGGGCGATGCCGGTGTCGGGCCGGTGGACGAGCACCCGCTGTAGGGCGCCGATTTCGGAAGGGACGTGGACGTGATCTGCCATGCGCCCAAAGGTAAGGCGAAGTCCCCGATGGCTCCCCCGGGCGGCCCGAGGCGTCAACTTGAACCGATTCACTATTTTTACGTGTTATATGATCGGTCCGGCCGGACCGCCACGCCATGCTGAAGAACCTGAAGTCATTAAAGTCGCTGTTTGTCGTCGAGGAGGCTAAGCCTGAAACCAAGGCCGAAGGCGAGCCCCGGGAGCAGGCCGCGGAGCCGGTTCGTCCCGAGGCGTTCCGCCCGTCATCGCCGGCAGAGCCCGGAAAGGTCCAGGACAAACTTTTCGACGTCCTGTTCGGCGCACTCCAGGCGAACAACCAGCAAGGTTTCGACTACATGGAGTTCAAGGACTTCGTCAAATCGCTCGCCAGCGTGCCGATGGACGATGCCACCCGGTTCAAATCTGCATTCGCCACGGCGCAGACCATGGGCGCCACGAAAGACGTGATCCTGAAGAGCGCCAACCACTACCTCGACATCCTGTCGCGCGAGGAGGCGAAGTTCCAGGACGCCCTCAAGGGCCGGAAAGAAGCCGATCTCACGGGCAAGCAGGGGCAGATCAAGGACCTCGAGCAACTCATCCGCCAGAAAGAGGCGGACATCGAAAAATTGCAAAAGGAGATCGAAGCGCATCGGGCGACCATCGGCCAGGTCGAGGAGTCGATCAATGCGGCTTCGGTGAAGATCAACCAGACGGCGGCGGACTTCGAGGCGACTTACCAGTCGCTCGTCGGCCAGATCCGCGCCGATATCCAACAAATCGAACAGCACCTTTAACCGTTCCGGTACGCACCACAGGTCTATGGAAGGATTCAAGCCGAAAACATTCTGGGAACGGCCCGAGGGCGTCACTGGCGCGATATTCCTGTTTGCGCTCCTGGCCGCCACGGCCTGGCTGACGATCAGCGCGGGCGCCGCCCTCATCGCCTGGATGTCCACCACGGCCGGCATGGTCGTCTCGTTGCTGGTCCTGGGGGCCATCATCTTCACCGCGCTCGACAGCAAGGCCCGCAACCTGGTTTGGTACATGTATAAGAGCGTGATGCGATACGTCACGGGCATTTTCGTCAAGATGGATCCCATCGCGATCCTCAAGGGCTACGTCAGCGACCTAAAGGACAACCTTCGCAAGATGAACCGCCAGATCGGCATGCTCCGCGGCCAGATGCACAAGCTCCAGGAACTCATCCTCAACAACCGGAAGGAGATCCAGAGCAACCTGCACCTCGCGAGCCAGGCCAAGGAGACGGACAAGCAGGCGGTCATGATCCTCAAAAGCCGCAAGGCGGGTCGCCTCCGGGAGTCCAACATGAAGCTCGAGGACCTCTACAAGAAGATGGAGATCCTCTATCGCGTGCTGACCAAGATGTACGAGAACAGCGAGGTCATGCTCGAGGACATCCAGGACCAGGTCGAGATCAAGGAGCAGGAGCGCAAGGCCATGCATGCCAGCCACAGCGCGATGCGCTCGGCAATGAGCATCATCAGCGGCGACAAGGACAAGCGCGCGATGTTCGACATGGCCCTCGAGGCCATCGCCGACGACGTCGCCAACAAGGTCGGCGAAATGGAGCGCTTCATGGACCTGTCGGAGAACTTCATGAAGTCGGTCGACCTGCAGAACGGCGTGTTCGAGGAGGAAGGGCTCAAGATGCTGGAGATGTGGGAGAAGGAAGGCGTGTCGAGCATCCTCGGCGCCGAGAAGCAGACGCTCCTGGACCAGGCTGAAGACGAATCCAACGTCCTCGATCTCAATGCGCCAATCAAGCGGCCCGAGCCGGTCGAGCAGCGGCGCAACCAGTACGATACTTTCTTTGAATGAATCGCCGGCCCATGGGCCTGGCGTAAGCCAAACGCAACTCACCGTAAACACCATCCCAAATGGCAACTCGACTCACCGCATTTTCCAAGTTCCTCATCACGCTCGTGATCCTCGGCGCCGTGTTCGGCGGGGGCTATTATTTCCTCAACAAGACGGAGACCGGCCAGAGCCTCAAGCAAAAAGCCGAAGAGGCCGGGCAGGAGGAGGGCGGCGGGGCCGTCAAGACCTTCAACGACGATGAGAACACGCTCGTCGTGCAGCTCGTGACCTGGGGCGGATACGGCCCGGGCCTCTACTTCAACGAAGGCGCGGCACCCAATGAGAATTCGCGCTTTTTCAAGGAGTACGGCTTCAAGGTCCGGTTTGTCCTCGAGAACGACCTGATCAACGCGCTCAACGGCTGGATCGCCGATGAGTATGACGTGGCCGTGCAGACGGTCGACGCCTTCCCGCTCTATACGGGTCCGACTGACATCAACCAGTACAAGCCGAAGGCCTTCATGCAGGTCGACTGGTCGCGGGGCGGTGACGCCATCATCGTCAAGCGCGGGATTAACACGGTCAACGACCTGAAAGGCAAGAAGATCGCCGTAGCGGTGCCGTCGCCGGCGCAAACCCTGCTTGTGACCGCTTTGGAGGCCGCTGGATTGAAGTACTCGGACGTCGAAGTGGTCAAGACCACGGACAACCTCAAGGCTGCCCAGCTGTTCCGCAGCCCCGACGTGGATGCGGCCGTCGTGTGGAGTCCTGATGATCTGCTTGCGACCAAAGACGTGCCGGGATCAAAGGTCCTGCTTACGACGAAGGACCAGTCTCACGTGATCGCGGATATCTTCTTTGCCAAGGAATCCTTCCTCAACAACAAGCGGGACATGATCAACGGCTTCTACGAAGGCTGGATGAAAGCGGTCGATGAAGTACGGAATAATGCCTCCAACCGGGAGAAGGCGGCCAGGTACATGGCCGAACTCAATGGTGTTGGCGTCCAGGATGCCATGGGCATGATGGATGTCGTGTACTGGACGACGCACGGCGACAACGTCAACTTCTTCGGGATGAATCCGGAATACCGCGGCCAGCGCGGCGAGGACCTGTACACCAAGATGAGCAAGAACTTCGTCGTCACGGGCGACGCGACGACCGAGGCGCCGGCCTGGCGCAGCGCCATCTTCACCGGTGCGGTGCAGGCTGCGGAGGGCAAGCTTACCGGACCGGCTCATGCCGCAGAGGCGACGAAGACCTTTACGGCTCCAACCGCCGAAGCGAAGGCTGCCCCTGCGATCGCGAGCAAGCCCGTCAGCATCAACTTCGCGACCGGGAAGTTCCAGCTCGACGAGAACGCGAAGACCATCATCGACCTCCAGTTTGCCGACGTCGCCAAATCCTTTGCCAACGCCCGCGTGCGCATCGAGGGGAACACGGACAATGTCGGTTCGAAGAAGTCCAACATGGAGCTGTCTCGCAAACGGGCTCAGTCCGTCGCCGATTACCTGGCGACCCAGTACAAGATCGACCGCAATCGGTTCGTCATCATCGGCAACGGGCCGGACAAACCCGTGCCGGGCTGCGAGGGGAACCAGGACGATGCCTGCAAGGCCCGGAACCGGCGAACGGAGTTCCAGCTCATTGCCGACTAAGGTTGATGTCGCAAACGGCTTGACGGGATGAAGTTTATCGGAAATCCAGACGAGGGGACAACGCTGCAGCGGATCATCTGGGGCGTTGCCGGCGGCATGGTGCTCCTGGCCATTTGGATCGGCCTGACCGCAGGTCCTGACCCGGTCATGACATCCGGAATCCTTCCGTCGCCTTTAAAGGTGCTGATGTCTTTCGGGGAGCTATTCTCCCAAAACGAACTGATCCGCAACGCTGGACTCAGCCTGGGGCTCAACCTGGCCGGGTACCTGGAGGCGATCGCGATCTGCCTGCCGCTCGGCTACATCATCGGCCTGATGACCAAATTCAGGTTCGCCTTCCAGGAGCAGATCGCCGCGCTGCGGTATGTCCCGCTGACGGCGCTCCTCGGCCTGTTTATCGTCTGGTTCGGCATCGGGGCGGGCATGAAGATCCACTTCCTCGCGTTCGGGATCGTGATCTATCTCCTGCCGATCATGGTACAACGCATCGACGAGGTCGATGACGTGTATCTCAAGACCGTGCATACGCTCGGCGCGACCGACTGGCAAGTGTTGCGGTCGGTGTATTTCCCGGGCGTGCTGTCCCGGTTATCCGACGATATCCGCGTGCTGACGGCGGTTTCGTGGACCTACATCATCGTAGCCGAAGGCACCGGCAGCCAGGGCGGCCTGGGCGACCTGA
>CAYMLN010000278.1:0-4304 GCA_964391045.1 uncultured Saprospiraceae bacterium | reverse complement strand
CCCAGTCCTGCTCCAGGTTGGTCACGTGGAAATAGACCTCGTCCCCGAGCTTAACGCCTTCAATGTTGTCCGGGGCAAAGTGTGACCGGATCGAGGTCATGTAGACATGGACCTTGTTGCCCTCGCGAACGACGCGGGCATCCTTCTCGCCGAGCGTGGCAAACGGATGCTTGTTCTCGTCGATCTTGTAGATTTTAAGCTGGTTCTTGGTGATGAGCTCGGCCGGCGCGGCTTGCGCATAGTGCGGCTCACCGATAGTCGGGAAGTCGAGGATCAGCTGCATCTTGTCGCCGCTGATATCGTACAACTGTGCGCTCTGCGACAATTCCGGCCCGGTAGGCAGATAACGGTCCTTCGTGATCTTGTTGTACGCGATCAGGTACTTGCCGAAGGGCTTCTTGGTGTCGCCGCCGGGCACGCAAAGGTGACCCACGGAATAATACGTCGGAACGCGGTCGAGGACGGTGAGGTCCTTGATGCTCCACTTCACGACTTCAGACGATACGAAGAAGGAGGTGTATGCGTTGCCATTGCCGTCAAACTCGGTGTGCAACGGACCCAGGCCCGGCTTCTGCACTTCACCATGCAGGGCGGCTTCGTACTTGATGACATTGAGCCCGCCGTATTCGCCGTCAAACTCCTGGTTGGCGATGGCGTTCTGAAGTTTCGTGAAGCTGAACACAGGAATCAGGGCGGCGAGCTTGCCGCTGCCTACGATATATTCCCCGGTGGGATCGACGTCACAGCCGTGCGGCGACTTCGGGCAGGGGATCATGTAGCAGATGTCTTTCAGTTCGGCGGCGTCAAGCACGCTGACCTCGGTACGGATCTCGGACGTTGCGCTGTGCGTCGACTCATCCCAGCGATTGACGGCATAGCGGACAGCCACTTTCTTGGCCTTTCCGGCAGCCAGGTATTCCTCGGCCTTCTTCCAGTTGACCGCCATGATGAAGTCCTTGTCCTTCTGCGAGGCATTCACCTCGAGCAGCGTATTGGCCTGTTCCGTATTGTAGCACGAGAAGAAGAACCAGCCGTGGGACGGGCCCTTGCCGGCATGGCTGAGGTCGAAGTTGACGCCCGGGCACTCGATCTGGAACTTGATGTCCATATGACCGGTCGCGGGATCAACCGAGATGAAGCTCAGGTGGCCCTTGAAGTTCTCCTTGTAGGACGCGATGGGCACGTCACCGTTTTTGTTGTCCGCCGGGACGCTGAAACGCGTGCCGGCCACGACATACTCGGTGTTCTCCGTGATGAACGGAGAGGAGTGGTTGCCCGCGCTGTTGGGCAGCTCGATGATCTCGGCCGTCCGGAACGTGCGGAGGTCGATGCGTGCGACACGGGGCGTATTGTTGCCGTTTCCGAAGACCCACCGTCCGTCAATTTCGCCATTGGTCTGGGACATCTCCGTGTGATGGAGGTCGTCCCAGGGCACGAAGCCATGCGAGGTGTTGAGCATCGGCTTGGTTTCCTCGGAATATCCCCAGCCTTTCTCAGGATCAACGGCGAAGACGGGAATGACGCGAAGCAGGCGTCCACTTGGAAGGCCGTAAACGCTCATCTGGCCACTGAATCCACCACTGACGAAATTGTAGAACTGGTCATATTGGCCGGGCGGCACATACGCCTTTGAGGCGGCGTCGCCGGTCACGGCTGTCGTCAGGCCCTTGGGCTTGCACGCCAGGAACAGGACGGCGATAAACAGCGCCCCGGAAGCCAGGAGAAGGAATACCTTTTTCATGGTTATAGTAGTTGGTTATTAGAAATATTGATCGCTTTCGCTATTGCACGCCGTCGTTCTTCCGCATGAACTCCAGGATATCCCGCGCTTCCTGGTCGGCCAGGTTCTGGTTGGGCATCCGGACCAGGCAGATCTCCAGCTGGGCCTGCACCTCGGGATCCTTGTTGATCATGGGATCCGGGTTGGTGATGAAGTTCATGATCCACTCGGGACGCTTGCGCAGCGTCACGCCCTTCCATCCCGGGCCGACGAGCCGCTCTTCCGTGAGCTTGTGGCACGAGGCGCACTTGACCGCCTGGATGCTCTCGCCGGACGTGGCCATGGCGGCATCGAGCGTCGCGCCGACGTTGACATTATCGGCCGTCCACTTGCCTTCGCCCCGGTTCGGGTCGTAGGTATCCGTTCCACCCGCTGCCGGGGTGTCGGCCGTGTTGTAGGGATTGCTCTTTCCGGCGTCTGAACCGCCGCAGGATGCCAGGATAACGGTCACGAGGACCAAATACAGTGACTTCATTTGTTATGGTGTTTGAATATTTTGGACAAATATATCTTAAATGTCGTTTCCCGCCAAATGATCTTCATTATCGTGTGCGATGACATGGGTCATCCGGGGCGCCGGGAAGTGCGCAGTGGAAAGGTTATTTATCTTTATAAGATGTTCAACGACCGCCTGCCCGACAGCGGATGTGTTTGGTATGTCCGCAAGCGCGGGAGTACGAGCTGCATTGGCATGGCACTCGGTTTTCTTTGCATGTCCATGGGTATGGCTTTCAGCAGCCTGGGCTGCCGTCCTTCGGCCGGACATGACGCCCATGGGCAAGGTCATGGAGCGACGCCCGATCCGGAGACGCTGGCCATGATCGACAGTGTGCAGCAGGCCCAGGCGGCTGTCGATCCGATGCGCCTGACCGTCTTCCTGTGCCGCGAGCGCGCCGCGATCTACAAGCAGCGCGCGCAGGTCACCCGCGGGATGGACCAGCTCAACTTCACGGTCCTCTATGGCTTCGAGCTCCTGAAGGCCGGGGAATCCGCCGAAGCCCTCCAGGTCTTCGACCAGGTACTCAAGCAAGCCGCCCCGCTCGAGATCCCGGGAAAGGAGAAGACCTTGCTGGAAGTAATGAAGCTCAAGGCCCTGGCCGCCCTGCGATTCGGCGAGCAGGAGAATTGCATCCTCAAACACACCTCCGCCTCCTGCGTGATCCCGATCCGCGAAGCCGGCCAACACGGCAAACCCGCCGGATCGGAACTCGCCATGTCCTTGTACCGGGAGATACTCGCCGAGGATCCCGCGGACCTGACCTCCCGGTTCCTCTTCAACCTCGCGGCCATGACGCTTGGCCGCTGGCCCGGCGACATCCCGGCCGCCCTCCGCCTCCCCGACGGGTTCTTTACAAGCCGCACCGACTTTCCCTTCTTTGAGGACATCGCCCCGGCGATGGGCCTCGACCTGCGCGGCATGGCCGGTGGGATATGCATCGAGGATTTCGACCGCGACGGCCATCTCGACCTCATGATCTCCGCATGGGGATTCCAGGATCAATTGCGTTATTTCCGGAATACCGGGGACGGACGCTTTGAGGAAAAGACGGCGGAAGCCGGCCTCACGGGCGTCACCGGCGGCCTCAACATGGCCCACGCGGACTATGACAACGACGGTTATGCCGATATCCTCCTCATGCGCGGCGCCTGGTTCCGCGACCAGGGCAGGATCCCCAACTCCCTGCTGCGCAATAACGGCGACGGCACGTTTACCGATGTCACGGTGAAGGCCGGCCTGTACCACAAGGCCCCGACGCAATCCGTCGCCTGGGCCGACTTCGACCTCGACGGATGGCTTGACCTTTTCTCCGCCCATGAATCCATCCCCGGCCAGCCGGGGACTGAATTCCCTTCGATCCTCTACCGCAACAACCGTGACGGGACGTTCACGGACATCACCGCCGCCTCGGGCCTCGCAGTGAATGCCTATGTGAAGGGCGCCACAGCCGGCGACATCAATGCTGACGGACGCCCGGACTTGTACTTGTCCGTCCTGCAGGGCCCGAACCAACTCTGGCTGAATGCCTCCGGTCCGGACGCGATCCGCTTCCGGGACATTAGCCAGGCATCGGGGACCCAGGAGCCCTTCGTGGCCTTCCCGAGCTGGATGTTTGACTACGACCAGGACGGACGCCTCGACATCTTCGTCTCCGCTTATTCCGACGGCTCGGAAGACTTGCCAGCGAAGATGCTCCGGGCCTATGGGCGTACCGACGACCCGTTTCGCCCCCGGCTCTACCGGAACAACGGCGACCTGACCTTCACCGACATGAGCGTCCCTGCCGGCCTGAAAGAACCGGCTTTCGCAATGGGCTGCAGCTATGGTGACCTCGACATGGACGGCTATCCCGATTTCTATCTCGCCACCGGCGAGCCCAACCTGAAATCTGCCGTTCCCAACAAGATGTACCTCAACCTGGCCGGCCGGTCGTATGCCGACATCACCTACACCAGCGGCTTCGGCAATATCCAGAAGGGACACGGCACGGGCTTCGGCGACCTCGACCGCGACGGGGACGAGGAC
>CAYMLN010000277.1:0-4324 GCA_964391045.1 uncultured Saprospiraceae bacterium | reverse complement strand
GATGTACACATCAGATACTGCAGGGCGGGATTCCGGGGTTTCGCCTCCCGGACGCATTGGATGCCGTTCATGCCGAGCAGTGTGATGTCCATGAGCACGACATCCGCGTTGACCCGGTCGAGTTCGCGCAGGAAGTGCTCCGCCGACTCGTATGCGCCGGTGCAGACGATATCGGCGAGCTGCCGGAAGGCCAGCTGCATGAACGCGCGCAGTTCGGCGTCGTCCTCAACGATGACGATCTTGATGTAGCTCATGGATCGAAAATACCTTGATTTGGGGAGAGGTTGACGGGTCGCGGGCGGAATGCCGAATGCCCCGGCATGTTCCGGGGCACGGGCAGGATGGGTGTCGCGGCATTCCGCGTCACCCCCGCCGGATGATGACTGCGTTTTCCACCCGCGTCGATCCGGCTTCTGGGTTGGTGGATGGGACAGTTGGGGCGGCGAGCAGCGCTCAGTTCAACCGCATGCCGCCGGCCTTTACCTGGGCCTGTTGCTGCTTGGTCAGTTTTTTCATGTCTTGGCGATTTACATCGATGGACAACTTCCAAGGATAAGCCTGGACCGCTTCAATTGAGCATAATTCCGGACGAACCCATTCCGGGACCACCCTTCACCTGGCTCTGCTGCTTCTTGGTCAGCTTTTTCATGGCTTTCTGATTTCCGTGGTTTGACAATTGTTCATGACAGGAGGTGGGCGGTACCGCAATCAGTTGAATCTCGCCCCACCGGCTTTCACCTGGCCCTGCTGCTTCTTGGTCAGTTTCTTCATGGCTTGTTCGTTTTAAAAGTTAGTCGTTTGTCCAGACAAGAGGATCGAAGCATCGCCGTCAGTTGAACTTCGCTCCGCCTGCCCTCACTTGGCCCTGCTGCTTCTTGGTCAGCTTTTTCATGGTCCTTGAATTGTGATATGATCGAAAGGCCTACGCTGTTCTCGGATTTTCGGCAACCTCCGGGCGCAGCCAGGCAGGCTTACTGCAGGATCGGACCGCCGGCCTTCACCTGGCCCTGCTGCTTCTTGGTCAGCTTTTTCATGGTCATCGGATTGTGATGTGATCGATAAGCCTACTCTGTTCTCGGATTTTCGGCAACCTCCGGGTACTGCCTTGCAGGCTTACTGCAGGAACGGACCGCCGGCCTTGACCTGGCTTTGCTGCTTCTTGGTCAGTTTTTTCATGGTCATCGGTTTGTAATGTGATCGTTGCACCTACTCGTTTCACGGATTTTCGGCAACCTCCGTCATTGATCGCTATTGGATCACCGGACCACCGGCCTTGACTTGCGCCTGCTGCTTCTTGGTCAACTTTTTCATGGTCATTGGATTGTGATGTGATCAAAAGGCCTACTCTGTTTTCGGATTTTCGGCGACCTCCGTGTGGACTGATCAATTGATCGTCTTCAGTCCGCCGGCCTTCACCTGGCCCTGCTGCTTCTTGGTCAGCTTTTTCATGGTTATTGGATTGTGATGTGATCGAATGGCCTACTCTTTTCACGGATTTTCGGCGACCTCCGTATGGACCGATCAATTGATCGTCTTCAGTCCGCCAGCCTTCACCTGGCCCTGCTGCTTTTTCGTCAGCTTTTTCATGGTTATTGGATTGTGATGTGATCGAATGGCCTACTCTTTTCACGGATTTTCGGCGACCTCCGTCTCGGGGCATTACTGGAGCACGGGACCGCCGGCTTTCACCTGCGCCTGTTGCTTCTTGGTCAGCTTTTTCATGTCGTACAGTTGTTGTTGATTGATGATCCAAAAGTACTTGCGACGCGTGCCCCCGGTCAATCGCATGAAAGTAGAGAAGTGCCCTACCGGGGCACCGGCGCCTCGCCGCGGACGACCTCATGCCAGGTCCTGGCGAAGGCCCGGAAGAAGTAGTCGAGCAGGGTCCGTTCCTCGAGCACGATGACCGCGGTGCCGTCCAGGCCCGGGAAAAGCATGCCCTCCAGCCTGTTGCGCGCCTCAAGGCTCACCTGCAGGGTGAAATCACCGTTCTCATCGGGCGACAAGCTCTTGCGCCTTACGACGCCGTCCGCGGTGCCCCAGGCGTAATACGGAAAGCTGTGCACCTTGAGATGGGATCGCATCCCTTCCTGGATGCGGCCGGCCGCCGAGGGCGGACATTTCACGAACGCATGCGACACATCGGTGGCGGCACTCAATTTCAGCACGGTTACGCCCTCGCCGATTTCCGATTCTCCTTCAAAGACATAGGTCACGTGCCCGTCGGACGGACTGACCAGGACCACCGCGCCTTCCTCGACGCGACAGGGACCGAAAATCGCTTCGATCCGCTGTTGCGCCGCCTGGACATCCCCGCCCAGGTCGCCGGAGCGGGCCGCCTTGTCATAGGCGAGCCGATGCTGCTCCAGGCGCAATGCCGCGATCGCTTGCCCATTCTCCTTCGCCGAGGTTTCCAGCGCCAAACGCTCCCGCCGGTAGGCCGACTCCGCATTGGCCCGCTGGTCTCGGGCCTCGGCATGCGCCTTCTCCAGGGCCTGCAGGTCGAGCCGGGCGATCACGCCCTGCCGATAGAGGACCTCCGATGATTCATACCTGTCCCGTGCGTCGGCCAGCGCGATGTCCAGCGCTGCCGCCCGGCTGGTCCATTGATCCTCGAGCAGCGCGATATCGGCCTCAAGTTGCCGGACTCGCGACTCCCCCTGCAGGATCTGGCGGTCGATCATCTGCCGCTGGCTCAGGAATGCCGGGCTGGTATAGGTCTCGAAGGTCTCTTTCCGCGCACTCCGGCCCTCCAGTTCGGCGAGCAGGCTCGCGATCTCGGGGGACGCCAATCGCACAAGCGGCTGACCGGCCGCAACCGGGTCTCCGGGACCCACGAAGGTCTCCCGCACATAGACCGGAAATGGAAACGTGTATATGGTCTCCGGCTGCCCGTTGCGCAGCACGAACGGAAGCTCGAGCTGGTCGGGGAACCGGACCACCGCCGCGATGATCGCGGCTGCGATGAACATACCCAGGCAGATGACGAGCAACCGGCCGCCGATGCCCCGGCTGATGTCCTTGAGCGGGATGTCCTCTTCCCAATACAGGCGTTCGTACTGCTGCGGCTCGAGCGCGTACTGATCGACCAGGTCTTTTTTATTCATGGCGTCTTCGGGTTTCTTCAATAGTTGACATAGGTGCGCATGAAGCCGGCATACAGGCCGTCCGGCATGGCGACCAGGGTCTCATGCGGCCCTTCTTCGACAATGGTCCCGCGATCGATCACCAGGATGCGATCGGCCGCGCGAAGCGTGCTCATGCGATGGGCAATGCTGATGATCGCGGCCTCCGCAAAATGTGCCCGAACATTATCCAGGATCCGCCGCTCCGTCTCCACGTCGAGCATGCTGCTGGCCTCGTCGAGGATGATCACCTCGGGCCGGGCCAGGAAGAGCCGCGCAAAGCCGATCTTCAGGCGCTGCCCGCCCGACAGGCCCGTGCCGGTATCCCCGATCCTGTGGTTGTAGCCCAGGTGCAACCCGTGGATGAAGTCATGGAGGTCGGCAAGTTTTGCCGCGCGAATGACATCATCCAGCGAGGCCTCCATGTTGCCATACCGGATATTGTCGAGGATCGTGCCATTGAAGATGTACACCTCCTGCGGGAACAGGAAGATCTTGCGCCGCAACACCGCCAGGTCGACCTGTCGCAGGTCAGCGCCACCAACCGTGATGGCCCCTTCATAGTGCGGATAGAGGTTGAGCAACAGCTTCACCAACGTGGTCTTGCCGGAGCCGTTGCGCCCGGCGATGCCGATGTGTTCACCCCTGCCGATGGTCAGGTTGATCCCGTCGAGCACAACGTCTCCCTGGCCGGGGGTGTAGGCGAAGCGCAGGTCGCGGATTCGCATGGGCGTGGCGTCGAACGCCTGGAGGCGGCCCGTCGCGCCGTCGTCTTCAGGGGACTGCATGAGGACATCGTTGAGCCGGCGCAGGCTGACGGACAATTCGGTCAGGTTGTAATAGATGCAGGACAGTCCGTTGAGCGCATTGAGGACCACGAGGAAGATGGCCGTGATGGCGAGGTACTGCCCGATGGTGATCTCCTGGCGAAAGGCCATGAACGCCCCGAGCCAGAGGACGGCGATATGACTGATGTAGTAGATGCTTCGCTGGACCGTATGCAGCACGATGCCCTGCCGCTCCGCATCGATGGCCACATTGAGTGCGCGCCGGTAGCGGCTCTTCCACTGGGCGTACATCGGGCGCTCGATCGCGAGGAGTTTCACGGTCTGCATGCCGAGCAAGGTGTCGAGGAATGCGCCCAGCGTCTCGACATTCCGGTAAAAGACCTTTTGCACCAGCCGGATGATCCGCGGCGT
>CAYMLN010000276.1:0-4333 GCA_964391045.1 uncultured Saprospiraceae bacterium | reverse complement strand
GCACATTCCTGCGATCGACATCAGCACCTCCTGCATGGCTCTGCCGGTGGCCGGTTGGCTATAGTCAAGCTGCACCGTGTCAGGCCAACTGTCGAAGTATGGATCGCGTCCAAAGGCGAGGACCCGATCGCCCTGTTCGGGTGATGTTCGAAAATACCGTTTAGGTGAACTGACCGGATCGGATTCGGCGCCGGCGACGAAGTACTCGGGATGCTCAGCAACCCACGGATGGTCCGGCCCCATATGGTTCGGAACGAAGTCGAGCATCAATTTCATCCCCTTGGTTGAGAGGCGTTCGCGGAACCGGGCGAGGGCATTCGGGCCGCCAAGGTCAGGTGATACCGCGTAGTCCGCGATCGCGAATCCGGAACCTCCGATGTCTGCCGCGGTGAGATCAGGCAACGTTTGCTTGAATTCAGGTTGCCATTCCGGATGCGTCTGCGAGATGCGGCGTCCGGTTTCTCCGGTGGTCCATACACTCAGCAGCCAGATCCAATTCCATCCCGCGGCACGCCATTCATCCAGCCGTGTATCCGGTATATCATCAAGTGTCGCCGACCGTCCAGGAACTCCTGAAAGATCCGTCAGGAGGACGCGGGTGTTGACCTGGAGGAGCAAGGGATATCGAGGGGCATTCATTTCGCGATCCTTATTGAAGGATGAAGGCACGGTAGTCATGAGCGCCGGCTTATGCTCAAAGTAACTTCAGCAAGGCTCCATACATGATGTCCAGGCCGAGCGCGACCTGCACGACGCCGAGGATAGCGCCCAGTACGGGCAGGACGAGGATCAGGTATTTGAAGATGTAGCGCGTGGTCAGCAAGGTGACCAGGTTGAGGACCATGATGCCGACGATGATGCCGTAAACCGTCAAGGTGCACTGGCTGTCCGTACAGAGCGCCGGAATGACGATGACCGCGGCGATACCGTATGGCGTGATGATGTTAGGGAAAGCCAGCGGGCTGATGGCCATGGCCGTCGTCAGGGGCTGGGGGTTTGCCACGGGCGCGGTCGGCGGTGCAAATTGTTGAAGGACATTCAACAGGGCCACCAGGAACAATATAAGTCCACCGGCAAGCGACAAGATCGGGATCGGGATATCGTAGTTCCGGAGGATGTTCTCGCCCAGGAGGCCGGCGACCACGAGCGTAACGCTGGCATAGGCGATGCCGAGCAACGCGACGCGCCGGATCATGGACGGTTCGGCCCCTTGCGTCATTTTCGCAAACGGCACGATCATCTTGAACGGACCGATCATCAGGAAGAGGAGGAAGAAAATCTGGATAGACTGTGGCATAGGCGTTCGTTAGTCAGCTTGGTCAAGTTGGGGTCGCCGTCCAGGAGAGTGACATGCAGGTGCCTGTGGAGTGGAATCCGTGTCCGGAAAAGGAGAATGGCGAAAGAAGAAGAGGGGATGCGCGAAATATGGCCATCGGGTGAATTCGCATTGGCAATTCAAACCCCTTTCCCGGCGCATAATGCTCGATATTATATCTGTTAAATTTACGCCCCTTTCGGACCCGCTCCAAATCGAATAAACCGCTCCTGAACGCGACAAACGGGTTTACTAGTGCACGTCCGTGGGGAATCCAATGCTTGCGGGTACCTTGCGCGTTCATACCCGAGTCGTGGGTTGGTGTAATTTTATACTACAAAACGATAGTCCCACATGATTCCGCAATCGCCTATTCGCGTCCTCCTTGTTGGCGCAGGCCCGCTCGGCATCGAGATCTACAAATATGCCCAGGAGCGACCGGACCTTCAGGTCACGCATGTGCAGGATATCGATCCAGCGCTTGAGGGCCGTGACATGGGCTTGCATGCCGGCCTGACAGCGACAGGTGTTTCCATTTCTCCCTCGATCGACGGCGTGCGCGATGTCGATGTTGCCATTCTCGCCACCGTGTCGGACATGGAGGGTATCACGCCGCAGGTCATCACGCTGATCGAACATGGATGGTCAGTGGTCTCGACGTGTGAAGAGATGTTCTTCCCCCTGGCCACGGCGCCGGGGCTGTCGGCCCGGATCGATGCAGCGGCAAGGGCGAAGGGCGTCAGCGTGCTCGCGACCGGCGTCAATCCCGGCTTCATGATGGACGCCCTGCCGGCCATGTTGACCGGCGTCTGCCTGCATGTTGACCGCGTGGAAGTGCGCCGCTACCAGGACGCCCAGTACCGCCGCATGCCGTTCCAACGGAAGATCGGCGCGGGCCTTACGCTGGAGGAGTTCGAGTCGAAGAAGGCTGAAGGTACGCTCCGGCATGTAGGCCTCACGGAGTCGATGCAGTTCATCGCACATCAGTTGGGATGGTCAGTCGAACGGACGGAGGATCGCATCGAGCCCGTGATCGCGGAGAAGGTGATCCAGACCGATGATATGACGATCCCCCAGGGCCACGCGACCGGCGTGCGCCAGATCGGGCGGGCATGGGTCGGTGGGCAGGAGCGGATCAAACTCAGCTTCCAGGCCTCGGTGGGGGAATCCGAGCGTTACGACGAGATCGAGATCTTCGGTGTCCCGCATATCCGGTCGCGCATCATGGGCGGCGTGCACGGCGACGTGGCGACGTGCTCGATCATCCTCAATGCCTGTCATTCTATCTTGCGGACCATGCCCGGCCTGCATACGATGGCCGATATTCCCATGATCACCTCCATGGGGCGTTAATTCAGCTCGACCATGCCCGCATACAAATTGCGCATTACGGGAAAAGTCCAGGGCGTCTGGTACCGGGCGTCCGCCAAGGATAAGGCGATCGAACTCGGTCTGCGCGGCCGCGTGTGGAACGAGCCGGACGGCGCCGTTGGAGCTTTGATCCAGGGAGATGAGGTACAGACCGCCGGTTTTATCGGTTGGTGTTGGGAAGGGCCGCCCCTGGCGCGTGTCGAGCACGTGGAGGTCACCCCAATGGAGGATGAACAAGGATACGGTTCTTTCGAGATCACGCGCCGGCCGGAATGATCGATGCGGAGGTCGTGCCTGTGATCAACGTGCGAGCTTAAGGATGTCCCGGGCTCCGCGCACGACGATGACGAATACGATCCCGCCGATCACGAGATCAGGGATGTTGGATCCCAGCAGGTGAACCATCACGCCCGCCGCGATCACGCCTGCGTTGATGATCATGTCATTCGAGGTAAAGATCATGCTCGCCCTGACGTGGGCCTCGTCGCTGCGGGTACGGGTAAGGAGACGGAAGGAGATCGCATTGGCCACAAGGGCCAGGCTGGAGACAATGATCATCGTCCACGGGTCGGGGATGCCTGTGTCGCCGATAAACCGACGGAGGACTTCGCCGAATCCCACCAGTGCCAGGGTGAGCTGAAAATAACCGGCGAGTCGGGCCACCTGTTTCTTGCGCATGACCGAAGCCCCGACAGCCAGCAGGCTCAGGCCATAGACGAACGCATCGGCCAGCATGTCGAGGCTGTCGGCGACAAGCCCCATGGATCCGGTGATAGCCCCGGCAATCGCCTCGACAAGGAAAAACGAGAAGTTGATCAGCAGGACGGCCCAAAGCAGGCTTCGCTCGAGTGCCGCTGTTTCAGGCAGCGTGTCCGACACATCTTCCGTGCCAACGATTCGACTGCCGAGGTCGAGCCCGGCGATCGCTTCCTCGATAGGATGGATATCGCCATTGTGAAAAACCTCAAGCTTGCGCGCGGGAATATCGAACCGCAATCGCTTGATCGCGGACATACCGTTAAGCTTCATACGGATCATCTGCTCCTCGGAAGGGCAGTCCATCTTCCGGATCGAAAAAGTGGTTCGATACATAGAATCTGCAAACCTATCGATTCACCCGATTAACTGACCGTGACTCCATTTTTCTTTGGGGGTGAGCGGCATCATCAATCCGCCGGCTGCTTCTTAAAAAAGAATGTAAAACTGCCTCCGCAGGGTACCATCGTACCCGGACACGTCCACCCCGGGCCAGATTCCAGGACCCTCACGGCTTCTTCGAGATACGTTGCCGTTGCCATGGTCGACGTTACTGCCGTAAAGTCAGAAGGCCGTCCATCATTCCCGACTGTAAAAAACACAGACACTTCATGAAAAGGTTTTTCTAAGTCGTGTTCAAAGGCCAGGTGGCTTTCCCGGGAAAGTTGGTCGATGAATTCGGCATACGGTATGGCTGGGATTGGATAGATGGGTTTCTTTTCACGCGGATCATTCCCGATAGGCGGATACGGAAATCGTACAATACTGTCACGGCCGTATACTTTGAAGATCCTGTCTCCTAGGTGGGCGTAACTGACGAGCAGGTGCGCATAGGAGGTCGGCACCTCTGCAGTCCATCCGTCATCTGCATCCAGCCGATACTGGAGTGTG
>CAYMLN010000275.1:0-4337 GCA_964391045.1 uncultured Saprospiraceae bacterium | reverse complement strand
TTGTCGGGTACTGGCTCCTGGGCAAACTGGGCTGGAGCCTGGGTTCAGGCCTTGTCGGGTCGATCCTGACCGGGGCGCTCGGGGCCATCGTCATCCTGGCCCTCATCAATCTCGTCTTCGGGCGAAAAGGCTAACGGTAATGGTCCGCCACGCGGACCTCAAGCCTTGACCGCCACCTGGGCGATCGCCATGTCCGCCTCCTCCTGGCGTCCATAGCCGAGGGCGGCAAATACGAAGTCCTCGATAAACGCGATGACCTGGGCTGGCTTGTCGTCCTCCTCGAAATCGGTCAGCGCCGGCAGGTGCTGGGCATAGTAGTTCTGCGAATGGGCCATCTCGATGATGGTCGTGGCCAGGGAATGCGGATACCCGTAATCCGGTGCATAGGACGAAATGAATGACGCGATACGCGCGCACAAATCCTTGTACGGCTTGAACAGCTGGTCGCTGTTGTCCTTCTCGACATGTCGGGTCAGCCAGGCTTTCGCGCCTTCGCGGATGACGATGTCGTGCAGCATGGGTTCGGGGATGTGAGGCGTACTCGCATCGTCGTCGACCCGGGCGGCCATCAGTTCGATCGCCTTCCGCACCTTCTTCTCACACGTGGTTACATTCTGCGTGTGGAAGATCAGCCGGTATTCCTGCCAGCTCCAGTACCAGTCCACCAGGTAGAGCAGCAACCGGTGCTTGTTCTCGAAATACCGGTACACGCTGGCCTCCGTCGTCCCACTGGCCTGGGCCAGCTTGCGGAACGTGAACGCCTCGAAGCCGATCTCGTGGATCAGCAGGATACTGTGGTGGATGATCTTCCGCCCGAGCTCCGACTCTTCCGGATTGCGGAGGAAGAGCTTGTCGTTCATGCGGATGGTCAGGTAATGCTCCATGCCCCTGGCTTGAAATGTTAAGACAAATTTAAAAAATAATAGCTTTACTATTACAAACAAAACGAAGACTATCTTCGTTTAGTTCAAATCTATCCTCCCAACACCAACCTTCGCGTATGCGTCAACTCTTCGGCCAATTCCGTAACGACCTGCCGGCCAGTATCGTTGTCTTCTTCGTGGCCGTGCCCCTCTGCCTGGGCATCGCACTGGGCTCCGGCGCCCCGCTTTTCTCGGGGATCATCGCCGGGATCGTGGGCGGCATCGTGGTCGGCTTCGCCTCCGGTTCGCCACTGGGCGTAAGCGGTCCAGCTGCGGGACTGGTCGTTATCGTCCTGGGCGCCATCGCGACCCTCGGGTCGTTTGAGGCCTTCCTGCTGGCCGTGGTGTTGATGGGCGTCATCCAATTGCTAATGGGCGTCCTCAAGCTGGGTTTCATCGCCTACTATTTTCCCTCGTCCGTTATCAAGGGCATGCTCACCGGTATCGGGATCCTCATCATCCTCAAACAGCTGCCCCACGCCCTCGGGTATGACAAGGATTTCGAAGGGGATGAGTCCTTTGCCCAGCCGGACGGGGAAAACACCTTCCAGGCGCTCGTCAGCATGCTGGATGCCGTCAATCCGGGCGTCCTGGTCATCACCGCCGTATCGCTCTTTATCCTCATCCTGTGGGATACGGTCCTGACGAAAAAGAACAAGATCTTCGGCGTGATCAACGGCCCCCTGGTGGCCGTGTTCGCCGGAATCGGGCTCAACCTGGCCTACATCAACGGCCTCCTCCCGTTTGCCCTCCAGCCGACCCAGGTGGTCAACCTTCCGGTAGCGTCCAGCATCGGGGAATTCTTCGGCCAATTCACCCTCCCCGATTTCAGCCTCCTGAATAATCCGGCCGTCTATACCACAGCCTTCGTCCTGGCCGTCGTCGCCAGCCTCGAGACCCTCCTTTGCGTGGAAGCCACGGACAAGCTCGACCCCGAAAAACGGATCACGCCGACCAACCGCGAACTCAAGGCCCAGGGCCTCGGCAACATCATCTCCGGCCTGATCGGCGGACTGCCCATCACCCAAGTGATCGTGCGGAGCTCGACGAATATCACCTTCGGCGGCCGCACCAAGCTCTCCGCGATCCTGCATGGCGTTTATCTTCTCTTTTGTGCGATCGCCATTCCCGGCTTGCTCAACCTCATCCCGCTCGGCACCCTGGCCGCGATCCTGATCATCGTCGGCTACAAACTCGCAAAGCCGGCCCTGTTCAAGGCGATGTACGGCATGGGCCGCGAGCAGTTCCTGCCGTTCATGGCCACGATCATCGGCATCGTCCTCACCGACCTGCTGATCGGTATCGGCATCGGCCTTGCCTTCGCCGGGTTCTATCTGCTGCTCCACAATTACCGCAACGCCTACGAAGTAAAAGACGTACCGGGCAGTGCGCACGACCACCACATTATCCTTTCTGAAGAGGTCTCCTTCCTCAACAAGGGCGCCATCCTCCAGATGCTCAACAACATCCCGGAGGGCTCCTCGATCCTGATTGACGGCAGCCGATCCAAGTACATCCACCGCGACGTGGTCGAAGTCATCGAGGATTACCTTGTCCACGCGCGCACCCTGAAAAACATCCGCGTCGAGCTCCGGGACGTTCCGGTCAACGGCCATTCCTTCTCCCATTCCTAATCGTTACCGCACAACAAGACCATGAAGACCCTTACCCAGGACATGCAGCAGGCGCTGACGCCGGCCAAGGCCATTGAGCTGCTGATGGACGGCAACAAGCGTTTCGTCAACAACCTCAAGGTCAACCGAAACCTGCTCCAGCAGGTCAACGAGACCTCCAACGGCCAGTACCCGTTTGCGACCATCCTCAGCTGCATCGACTCGCGGACATCGGCCGAGCTGATCTTTGACCAGGGCCTGGGCGATGTCTTCAGCATCCGCGTGGCCGGCAATGTCATCAACGAGGACATCCTCGGCAGCATGGAGTTTGCCTGCAAGGTCGCCGGATCCAAGGCGATCGTCGTGTTGGGCCATACCAAGTGCGGGGCCGTCAAGGGCGCCTGCGACCACGTGCGCATGGGACACCTCACGTACCTCCTCAACAAGCTCGAGCCGGCAGTCTACGAAGAGAAGACTGTGACAGAAAACCGCAATTCAAGTAATCCTGAATTCGTCGAGAAGGTGGCCTTGCGCAACGTCCAACTGACCCTGCAGGCGATCCCCGAGCAAAGCTCCATCCTCAAGGATATGCTCGACAACGGAGAGATCGCACTGATCGGCGGGGTCTATGACGTGGACACCGGCATCGTCGAGTTCTTTTCCTGATCGGACTACCTTTCCATTCTATACGCGATTGGCTCCTTCGGGAGACGAAGCCCGCCGCCCGGCGGGCTTTTTATTTGCCAACCCGTGAATGGCTATATTCGGCACATCCGCGATCATGCTCCGACCACTCACTTTGTATGCCTTTTTGGCGATACTCATGTCCTGCGCCTCGCGTGAACCACGACCTCATCCAATGTCCGAGAGTCGCCTGATCATCCGCCCCGATTTCCCGTCCGCACTGACCGGCGTACGCACGATCCGGATCTGGCTACCCCCGGGGTATGACCCAGCCACACGCTATCCCGTCCTGTACATGCATGACGGGCAAATGCTCTTCGACACCGAGAAGACCTGGAACGGCCAATCCTGGCAGGTCGACCGAACGATGGACACGCTCATTCGGGGTGGCCGCATTCGCCCCGCGATCATCGTGGGCATCGACAACGCCGGACCTTACCGGGCGGCCGAATATTTTCCGCAGACGATCCTCGACTCGATCCCGCAGGACCTACAGGGCAGCCTGCTCGATACCTGGGTGCTGGGCGGACCACGCGCCGACGCATACCTCAGGTTCCTCGTTGAGGAATTGAAACCCTACATCGACAGCACCTACGCCACCCTGCCCGACCGGAACAATACGTTTATCCTTGGCTCCAGCATGGGCGGCCTCATCTCCTTGTACGCGCTGTGCGAATACCCGGAAACCTTCGGGGCGGCCGCCTGTATGTCCACACACTGGCCGATGTACCTGCCGTTCTACATCCCCCCGGAACCCGTCGATTATCCCGCATCCTTCCTAAAATATCTCCGTCATCATCTCCCTGCGCCGGGGCATCACCGCATCTACTTCGATCATGGCGACCAGACCCTCGACGCCTGGTATCCGGCGCTCCAGCAGTCGATCGACACGCTGATGCGTGATGCCGGCTACTCCGCACCGGCCTGGGTCACCCGGGCGTTTCCCGGTACGGACCACTCGGAGACGGCCTGGGCGGCCCGTTTCCCCATTCCGGCCGAATTTTTGCTGGCCCGTTGACCAGCCGCCGGCATCACGCCAGGAGGCCCCGATTTTCCACACGCTGATGATTACCTTTGGCGACCGCTAACCGAAACGATTTCTGATGAGCCAGTCCAC
>CAYMLN010000274.1:3894-4341 GCA_964391045.1 uncultured Saprospiraceae bacterium | reverse complement strand
CGATTCTACACAGAGGCGAAGATCGACCGGATTGGCCACGAGGCTGTCGGTCACGGACAGAATAACAGGCACCGGCCCGGCCGCACAGATCGCGTTCGTCACCAGCGCGAATATCGTCGAATCGCCGGACGGGAACGCTGAAGGCGTTGTGATCGGCGATTGCAGTCCGCTGTCGCCAAACCACGACACCGTGCCCGTGCCGCCGCTGACCAGGATATCCGCCAGGGTGAGATCGAAGACGGCAAACGCGGTCGTATCGGCGCATCCGAGGAGCGTTGTCCCTGACGCTTCCGGTTGCACATACAAGGAGACCGCAACAGGCATGAGCCCCGAGGTACACTGCCCATCAAAAAGGGAAGCATATAGCGTGTCCGACGCATTCATTGGAAAAGCTGATGGATCCGGGACCGGTACTTGTCCGGCCGGGTCGGTATACCACTGCACAAT
>CAYMLN010000274.1:0-3884 GCA_964391045.1 uncultured Saprospiraceae bacterium | reverse complement strand
GGCGTGCCCATAATAGAATCATTGGCCGCCGTGAGGTCGACCGGGATCGTCTGTCCCGGCAATGCGCAAACGTCGAGCGCGGCGGGATACGCCAGCGGCCCGGCGAGCACGTCGAGCGTAAGTTGCGCTGCATTCGAACATCCCGCGGCAGTGACGACCGCGTAGAATACCGTGTCTCCGCCCAGGACCGAATCGGGTCGGATGACCGGCACGGCATACGCCGCATCGGCATACCATGTGACCACACCTGTGCCGACGCTGACGGCGGCATCCCATTGGGTGAGATCGAAAAGCGCCAGCCCTGCCGTATCCCCGCAAAGCTGCGGCATGAGGTCAAGGGCTTCCGGGATGGCCACGGCATCGAGCGTGACAGGTACGATGTCGGACGCGCATGAACCCGCCGTGACCTGGGCATACACGATGGAATCTCCGCTGACAAATGCACCCGGCTCGGTGATCGGGATCATCCCCGCAGGATCGATGTACCAGCTCACCTGGCCGCTGCCCATGCTGACCAGCGGATCGATAAGGGTGAGGTTGAACACGGCGGTATCGTTGCCGTTATCGCATTCGCTCCACGCCGCGGGCACCGCGACGACGGCACTGATGATGACGAGATTCACGGGAACGGGTAAGGATACGCAATCGCCCAAGGTCACGACTGCGTAGACGACGATGCTGATCGGCGTCGTCACGGCACCCGGCGCCGCGATCGGCACTGTCGCCTGCGGATCGCTGTACCATGCCACCGTGCCCATGCCGCCGCTCACGAACGCCTCGATCGAGGTGAGGTCAAAGATCCCTACCCCCGTACTGTCCGCGCACGACTCCATGTCGGTCGGATTGCCCGGCGGGCCGGGCACCACATTGAGCGTGATCGCGACAGTGTCGGAGACGCACAAGCCGTCATCGACGGTGGCGAAGATGATCGTGCTCTCCGTCAGGAATGCGCCTGGGTTCGGGACCGGTTCATTGAGGAATTCATCGAGAAACCAGCTCACGCTGCCGTTGCCGCCGATAGAATCCTCATACGCCCAGAGGTCAAACCAGGCCATGCCGGACCCGTTGTCGCAGGCGTTGATCGTCCACGTGTTGGCCACCGGGGTGGGTTCGACGACAAGGTCGACCGGTATCGGATCGGAATAGCACTGGCCGTCGAAGATCACGGCATAGACCGTGGTCGTCATCGTCTGGAAGGCGGTGACATTGAAGATCGGGTCCAGCAATTCGATCTCGAGGAACCAGTCCACGGCGCTATTGCTGCCGGTGATCTCGGGTTCGATCGCCGTGAGGTCGAAGACGGCTTCGTTGTTCTCGTCCCCGCAGGCGGCGGCCTCGGCGGGATCGCCGACAGGCTTAAGGAAGACCGTGAGTTCGACCTCGACCGGCTCGGACAGGCAGTTGCCGTCATCGACCACGGCATACACGATCGTCGATCCGCTCACGAAGGCATCCGGCTCGTTGATCGGATCGGTCATCAGGACATCCTCAAACCACAGGACGCTACCCGCACTACCGCTCACAACGTTGTCGAGCGTCGTCAGGTCGAAGGTGGCCATCTCGTTCGACTCCTCGCACAAGGCCATGTCGGCCGGATTGCCGATGGGAATGAGGTTGACGATCAGGTCGACCGGCACAGGATCTGAATAGCAGAAGCCATTGTCCGTCACGGCATAAATCGTGGCCGTCACGGATGTATAATTTCCCGGATCGGCGATCGGGCCGGTGAGGTCCGGGTTCTCAAAAAACAGGACGTCGTCCCCCGACCCGCCGTTGATCACCGTGATGATGCTGGTGAGGTCGAACACCCCTTCGTCCGTGTCCGAGCATGCTTCAAGTTGTGCGGGCTCGGCCTCCGGCGCATCCGTCACAAAATCAACCGTAATGACCAATTCCTCGGTACAATCGTTCGCATCGGTGATCGTGACCTCGTAAACCCCGGGGCCGAGCCCGGAGATATCCTGCGTCGTTTCGCCATTCGACCAGTCGTAGGTGTACGGCGGCGTACCGTCTTCAGGCTCGAGGTCAATCGCACCGTCCTCGCTGTCCGGACATCCCGCATCGGTCACGACGATCTCCGTATCGAAGCCGATCGGGCAGCAGACCGGGCCGCCGCAGTTGACCGTGATCACCTCGCCGGTCATGCTCATCAGCAATTGGTTCGGATTGGCGATGTCGCCCGTCAGCCAAACGATGCTGTCCACGCCGCTCGCGGCGAGCAGGTCGACGTTGAACGAATTATTGCACCCCAGGTTCTCCACCACCCCGCCATCCGTGCAGCATGTGCCCCAGGACCAGTTGCCCGCGATCACCGGCGGCGAGCCGCCGAACTCGCCGGGATCGTCCTGGACGACGACATAGGAAGCTGCGGGCAGGCAACTCAACTCGAATTCCATGGCCCCGCCATCCCCGTCATTGGCGATATCGGCAATCAGAAAGATCGACACGATGCCCGTGTTGATATCCTCGTAGAGAAAGAGTAGGAGCGCATTCCCGAGCTCGAGTCCCGTGTTGGCACAGGACCCATTGGGGACGCCATAACTATAAAATGCCGTCGCCGAAACGTTGCCTTGCAAGGCATTGATCGGATACGTCACCCCGCCCTGCGTGATCTCGCAATTGCACGTCACCGGCTGGGCGACCGGCACGGCCGATGAATCTGGAGTGGTCGGACGGTCCATAGCCGCTTCTGCCTCAGGAGGAGAGGCGTACGACTGGACAAGAAGGCAAGCATGGAGGAGTAAAACGAGCAGCGTCATGGCAATGCAATGCGGCTTGGCGAACTGATGCGTGCTCCAACGTCAGACTTGATCCCGCCCGTCGGATGTGATGGTCGGGTTTCCCGGGGTATGCCCTCGAAATATACACATTGGCCCCGAGTGCTTCACCTGTCCTATAATTCATGCCTGACGGTGCGGACGATCATCTCACCCCTCATATGCAACACATAACGCTAAGCATCAGCCATTTACGCACAAGCGAAAGGCCTGCCCGGAATCCTTTTCCCGATCTGCGCGTTATCCGGCTGTTCGCATTTCGCGTCCGCGGCGTAATATTGCGCGTAGTTCAGAATATCGGAGTCGAATATCCTTTTATGCAAACCATTAAGTTCTCCCCCTCCAACCTCCAGGAAAAAACCTTTGGTAACACTGTCCGCGAGCGCGTAAACGCCTACTTCAAGGAGAAGGGCATTTCGCCGAAAGGCAACGGGATCATGTTCCTCCAGTCCCTCAGCCTCCTCGCCCTGTACATTGTCCCGTTCGTTGTCTTGCTGACCGTGCCGATGAGCGCATGGGTGGCCATTCCGCTGGCCGTGGTGATGGGGATCGGCCTGGCCGGCATCGGGATGGGCGTGATGCACGACGCCGTCCATGGTTCATACTCCGGGCAGCCGTGGATCAATAAATTGTTTTCCGCCAGTATGTACCTCCTTGGGGCCAACATCCTCAATTGGCGCATCCAGCACAACATGCTGCACCACACGTATACCAATATCGCGGAGTACGACCAGGATATCGACTCGAAAGGGCCCATTCGCCTGTCCGAGCATTCGCCGCTCAAGCCCTTCCACAAGTACCAGCACATCCACGCCTTTTTCTTCTACGGCCTGATGACGCTGTCGAAGCTCGTCCAGGACATCCCCCAGCTCGCCGAGTACAACCGCCGCGGGATCACGGCCCAACTCGGCAAGAAGCCGTGGTGGGAATTCATCAAGATGATCACCGTCAAGATCTTCTACCTCGTCGTCTTCATCGGCCTCCCGCTCTGGCTCACGCCGTTCGCCTGGTGGCAGGTGCTCATCGGCTTCCTCATCATGCACTGGACGGCGGGTTGCATCCTGAGCACCGTCTTCCAACTCGCCCATGTCGTCGAAGGCGCCGACC
>CAYMLN010000273.1:1256-4348 GCA_964391045.1 uncultured Saprospiraceae bacterium | reverse complement strand
GTAGCCCAGCTCCTTTTGGTAGTAATTGTCGTCGATCATCTCGTTGTCCTGGCGGGCGGCATAGAAGACCATGGCCAGCATGACGACAAGGAAGAGGACGATCACGATGGCCAGCTTGTGGCCCCAGTTGAGTTGGATCATGGGCAAGGGCAGGGGTCAGAACGGACCCAGGAATTTTGTTTTCACGGTTTGGATCAATTCCCCGTCGGCGTAGACGCCGATGCGGATGTTGGTGGTCCGCCCGTCCAGCGAGGACCGCGGAATGTCCGCGAAGAAGGTGGCGTGATTGATGGTTTCTTTCTGGAGCACGAGTTGCTGGGCGCCGATCAGCCGGATCGAACCCCCGTCGATCTCCTCGAGGCGGAGTTCGGCCGTAATGTCGCGCGTCGTCTTGTTGAGCACCTTGGCCTCGAACAGGTTGCTGATCAGGCCGGGCTCGGTCTCCTGGTAGAGTTGACCCTTGACCCGGGTCACGTAGGTGTCGACCGATTTTCGGGTCGCGATCATGAACGTCATGACGCCGACGAGGATGACGAGCACGATGCTGTAGGCCTTGATGCGCGCGGAGAAGCGGAACGGCGTGCCGTGTTCGATCTGGTTCTCGGACGCGTAGCGGATAAGGCCGCGGGGCATCGCGAGCTTGTCCATCACTTCGTCGCATGCATCGATGCAGTTGGTGCAGCCCACGCATTCCATCTGTACGCCGTCGCGGATGTCAATGCCGGTCGGGCAGACCATGACGCACTTCTTGCAGTCCACGCAATCCCCGAGGGTGCGTGCCTCGCCTTTCTTGAAGCGGCCGCGGGGTTCACCGCGCTTGTAGTCGTAGGCGATCTGCATGGTATCCTTGTCGAACATCACGCTCTGCAGGCGACCATAGGGGCAGATCGTCGTGCAGACGATCTCCCGCACGAAGGCGAAGACGCTATAGAAGAGGAGGGTGAAGATCACCAGGCCGACGACCAGGCCGATGTGCCCGGCCAGCGGCTCGCGCATCAGTTGCAGGATGCCGTCGACGCCGAGGATGTAGGCGAGGAACGTATGGGCGATAAGGAAGGAAAAGGCGAGGAAGAGCGCGTGCTTGAGGCTTTTCTTCCAGACCTTCTCACCGGTCCACGGGCCGTCATTCAGGGCGTGCTGACGGCCCGGGGAACCTTCGATGAGCCATTCGATCTTCCGGAACACGAATTCCATGAAGATCGTCTGCGGGCAGGCCCACCCGCAGAAGAGCCGGCCGTAGATCACGGTAAACAGGACCACGAACACGATGGCCGCGATCATCGCCAGGGCGAAGATGAAGAAGTCCTGCGGCCAGAAGATCTTGCCAAAGAGGACGATCTTGCTGTCCAGGATATTGAGCAGGAAGACGGGATGCCCGTTGATCTTGATGAACGGCAGCGCGAAGAAGAGCGCGAGGTAGCCCCACGCCAGCACATCGCGCACACGCTTATACCGGCCCTTCGGCTCGAGGGCATAGATCCACCGGCGCTTGCCGGATTCGGTGACCGTACTGATCCGGTCCCGAAAGGTTTCCGCGTGCAGCAGTTCGTCTTCCAGCATCGCGTCTATTGCTTGGCTGTGGTATCCACGGCAGTTGTGTCGGCTGCCGGGGTCGTACCTGCGACCTCAGGCGTATAAAGCGTGCCCTGGGCTTCTTTCGCGTCCGGCGGATTCGTGCCGCGGAGGGTCAGGATATAGTTCGACACCTGGGCCATCTGGACGGGCGTGAGTTGTTCCTTCCAGCTGATCATCCCTTTCTCGGGCACACCATACTTGACGGTCTTGAAGATGTTCGACAGGGAGCCCCCGTGGATCCAGTAGTCGTCGGTCAGGTTCGGGCCGACGAGGCCGCCGCCGTCCGTCTTGTGGCAGGCTGCGCAGAGGGTGGTGAAGACCTTCTGGCCCGACTCGAGGTCGGCGCCCGTCATGACGGTCACGTTGTTCTCGTCGATGTTGCTGGCGGCTGTGGAGAGGTAAGCGGCGTGCTCCACTTCGGCCTTGGCCATGGCGATCTTGAGTTCCTCCAGTTGCAGTGGCGCCGTGCGGGCCACATGGTAGCGGTACAGGTAGATCCCGGCGAAGATGATCGTCAGGACGAAGGCCGTCGTGAACCACGCGGGGATGGGATTGTCGAGTTCCCGGATACCGTCGTAGCTGTGGCCCGTGTCCAAGGTATATTCCTCTTCGATCGGCTTCTTGAATGTGCTGGCGGTCCACCACTGGCCGAGGCGTGCGAGGATGCCCGGTTTACGGACTTCCGGTTCGGTCACCGCGCCCAGCTTCCGGACAAAGTCATTGGACCGGAGGGCGAAGAAGAAGATCACGGCGAATTCGATGGCGATCAGGCAGACCAGAAAGAGCGTCATGCTCCGGCTATTGAAGCCGCCAGCGGCGGCCGGCTGACCCTGGGCGAACAATGCGGAACTGGACAAGACCATGAATAGCGGAAGCAGGACACGAAGCGTGCCGGCCCGGGTTTTCTCCTTGTAGTACTGCCGGGCCGCCAGCAGGAAGGTGTTGGACATCGACCAGATCGGCACGAGCATCAGGGCGGCGATAGCAACCAGGATGACGTTGATGTCCTGCGGCAGGATGTTGAGGCCCTTGTCCGGGGCGGCCGCCGCCTGGCCGAAGACGGGAAGGGCGGCGATACCGATGAGCAGGCTGGATATGAATTTTCTCATGATGGATTTTCGTTTTTTCAGTTATTGGTCAAGCGGAAGTTTTTCCATGTGCTCGATCTCCTTCTTGTCGATCCGGAAGATCCACCAGCTGACCCCCAGGAAGAAGGCCACGAAGAGGAGGAGGGAGATGATGGGGTAGATGCTGACCCCGGTGATCTGTTCGAGATAGTATTGGAATTTCATGGCGGTTATTGCTTGACGGAGGCTTCGGATACTTTGATGTCGGTGCCCAGGCGCTGCAGGTAGGCGATGAGGGCGATGATCTCGCGCGTCGCGGGGATCTCGATCTTGTCGGTCTTGAGGTTGGCCGTGATCTTTTCCGCCTGCTTCATCAGGTCGTCATTGGCCTTTTCCTCATAGCCGTTTGGATACGGCACGCCCATGTTCCGCATCGCATGAATCTTGGAC
>CAYMLN010000273.1:0-1246 GCA_964391045.1 uncultured Saprospiraceae bacterium | reverse complement strand
CATGCTTTGATACGGGGGCATGATCGAGCCGGGCGACATCGACGTCGGATCGTACATGTGGTTGAAGTGCCAGCTGTCCGGGTACTTGCCGCCGATACGGGCCAGGTCCGGGCCGGTGCGCTTCGAACCCCACTGGAACGGATGGTCGTAGACGAATTCACCGGCCTTGGAGTATTCGCCGTAGCGGCTCACCTCATAGCGGAAGGGGCGGATCATCTGCGAGTGACAGGTGTAACATCCCTCGCGGACGTAGATGTCGCGGCCGTGCAGTTCGAGCGGCGTGTATGGTTTTACACTGGCGATGGTCGGTACGTTGGACTTGACGAGGTAGGTCGGGATGATCTCGATGATCCCGCCGATGGCGACCACGACGAGGCTGAGTCCAAGCAAGAGCATCGGCTTGCGTTCCAGCATCGCATGCCAAAACGTCCCCTTCGGGGCTTTATAGTTGGGTGCCAGCGGGGCGGCTTCACCCTCTTCGGTTTCGACGAAGGAGCCGGCCTTGGCCGTTTTCCAGAGATTGTAGACCATGAGGATCGCCCCGGCCAGGTAGATGGTGCCGCCCAGCGCGCGGAGGATGTAAAAGGGGATGGTCGTCTGGACCACATCCATGAATTGATACTCCAGTTGGCCTTCAGGCGTAAAGGCCTTCATCATGAAGTAGGCGCGGAAGGCGCTCCAGTACATCGGGATGGCATACAGGATGATGCCCAGCGTGCCGATCCAGAAATGCGTACCCGCCAGTTTCTTGGAATAGAGGTTGGTGTTAAACATGCGCGGGAAAAGCCAGTAGAGCATCCCGAAGGTCAGGAAGCCGTTCCACCCGAGGGCGCCGACATGCACGTGCGCGATCGTCCAGTCGCTGTAGTGGGAGATAGCATTCACATTCTTGAGGGAGAGCATCGGGCCTTCGAACGTTGCCATACCGTAACAGGTCACAGCCACGACAAAGAACTTCAGGATCGGATCCTCGCGCACCTTGTCCCAGGCGCCGCGCAGGGTGAACAGGCCGTTGAGCATCCCGCCCCAGCTCGGCAGGATCAGCATGATGGAGAATACCGTGCCCAGCGATTGCGCCCATTCCGGAAGCGCGGTGTAGAGGAGGTGGTGCGGGCCGGCCCAGATATAGAGGAAGATCAGGCTCCAGAAGTGGATGATGGACAGCCGGTAGGAATACACGGGCCGGTTGGCCGCCTTCACGAGGAAGTAGTACATCAGGCCCAGGTAGGGCGTGGTCAGGAAGAAC
>CAYMLN010000272.1:0-4358 GCA_964391045.1 uncultured Saprospiraceae bacterium | reverse complement strand
CAGTTCCTTTCCTTCAAATGCCGGATAGTCCACGGGGTAGCGGGTCATGCGGAAGGTCGTATTGTTCTGCGCGGTCTCGCCCTGGGCGATGAACACCCCGTTGCGAATCGGGACGATGAATTCCCACACGATCTCGTTGTCCGGCGTCATCTCGAAGGCATAGCCGGACCGCCCCACGAGGACGAGGGTGTTCCCGTTGGGCAGCAGCTGGTAACTCGATAGCCCGGATGACCACATCTGGTATGGGGATTCCGGGTGCTGGAGCGTATCCGCCGGGACGGCCGGGCCCCAGACGTTGCCGATCATGCCGAACGTGCGGGCGAGCGTGTCTGCGACCGGCGCGAAGATGTCCGCGCGCGAGCGCTCAACGCCTACGCGATTGTTGAAGAACGCCACCTGCCCGTAATGCGGATGTTCCGGCCCGACGAAATCATCGATCCAGTGGCAGTCATGCCCAAAGAAAACCTGCTGGTCGGTCGAGTCGCCCCTGCCGTAGGCCCGCGGATTGCCCCAGCGATACACCAGGTCGCCGCCCCTCTTCCAATATCCGCCGGTGGACCCCGCAGCTTCTACGATCGAGGTGCTATGGTCGACAAACCAGATCTCGTCGAAGTGCGGCACGGACAGCATGATAAGATGGAGGCCGGGATGATAATCGATCGCGTTGACGTGCATCCAGTCGGCCTGGCCGCTGATGTAGATGTGATTGAGGTTGATGCGTTCCGGATGGTCCCGGACAAGGCCGTAATTGTCCTTCGACGGATCGAATTCCTGCACGAGATGGTCCCAGGCATGCCAGCGCCAGACGACCGAGTCGAGTTCGGGCGCGTACTCGAGGATGTAATCGGGCCACAGGGCGCCTTCCGTGATCAGCAGCGGATCGCGGCCGGCGTCGGTGGCTTCCTCCGGTGTCTTGTTTTCCCAGGCGATCATGAGCACATGGCCGTCGGGCAGCATGATGGCGTCATGATGCAGCCGGGCGAATGTGTTGTTCAACTCAAAGGACCATTTGACTTCATTGTCCCACGAACGAAGTTCGACCCATTGTCCGCCGCCGCCGGCCCAGATCGGGTCAGTGGCGGATCCGCGGCGGTTGTAGCACACGAGGAGGTCGCCGTTGGGCTGCAACCGCACGGCATTGCCGGGCACACGGTTGAGGGCGTCATCCCAGCGATGGACTACCTCCCCGCATTCGTTGAGCAGCCAGACCGTGCCCTGGCCGTGGGGAAAGACGAGGTTGTAGCCCGGGAAACTTTTTTCCTCGACAAAGGAAACGAGACCCACGGTGTTTTGCGCCGGGAGTAACACAGAGAAGGCAAGACCAGCGAAAAAAAGGAATACGCTGCGCACAGTCGTCAAACGGCAAGATTCCATAACATCAGCCAATATAGGCGTTCTGTCGGTGCGCGACCAAGGTGAACGCAGTCGACATAAAAACGAAGGGGCGGCCTCCGTGGAGACCGCCCCTTTGCTGATATCTGACTACTAAAGACACATTACTGGACGTCCCACCAGAGGCGGGTGCCGTCATAATTCTCGCCGCCGAGCCACGTGTCCAGCGCGGCCTGGTAGTTCGACCCGTTGAGGTTGGCTTCCGATGACGCATACATCATCCGCTTCGGGATGTCCTTGCTGGGATTCAGGAGGGACTCGCCGAGGACGAGGATGGGCACGTCGAGGCGCCTGAACTCAGCCCAAAACTCATATCCCTGGATGAAGGTGCCCACCCACTTCTGGCGCGTATAGTTCGTCTTCCAATCTGCCGCATTCCATGCGACGTCGGGATGGCTGTAAAAGGCATCGAATTCCGCCTGCGAGGCGAAGTCTGCCCCCCACTGTGCCAGGGACGCCTGGATGGCTGCCTTGTAGTGGGCCTCGGCGTTTTCGGCGTTCCATCCGCGTGCAGCAGCCTCCGCCCGGGCGAATTCCACTTGTGCGACCGTGTAGATCGGCAACGGGGAGTCCTGTGCCCGGATGTAGGTCGAATTCGGATAGCTCACGTTGGCCGGTTCATAGGGGGAGTTGGCCAGGCCGTAGGGCATGCCGATGATCTCAGGATTCCCGGCGGCGACAGAGTTGTTGGTCGGGTCGGCAAACGAAAAAAGCCGCGGATCGCCGGTATCCTTGAGGTAGGTGACCATGTGCTCGGAGATGGCGAAGTCCGTCCGGGTGATGAAGGCATCAAACCACGGGTTCTGGTTGTTGGCCTCCGCCAGGTACGGATACATGATATCCTCCGTGATCACGCCGGCGGCGATCGCCTCATTGAACTTCTGCGCCGCATAGGTGGCATCGACATCCGACAGGCGCAGGGCGGCCTGCATCTTGATCGTCTGGGCAAACTGCTTCCAGCGGTCGACATCGCCGCCGAGGATGAAGTCGCCGGACGGACCGGCGCCGTCATCGAACTGGGCAACGGCTTCCTCGAGGGTGCTGATAATGCCCTTGTAGATGTCTTCCTGGCTGTCATAGGCGGGCAACAGGATGCCTTCGCGTCCCTTGAGCGCCTCCGAATACGGGAGCGGGCCCCAACGGTCAGTCAGGTGATGATACATGTACGACTGGAGGATCCGGGCCACGGCGATCTGGTTGGCATTCGACCCGTAGGCCGATGCATCCGGTGCCGTCTCTGGATTCGTGTTGAGCTCGATGTAGGTCTGCAGGTTTTGCAGCGGGCCGTAGTACCAGTCGGAGAAGTCACGCTGGATAGACTGGTAGCGACCGTCCTCCGTATAGGTGATTTCGGAAATGTGCTGGGCATAAATGGCGCCAAGCGTGCTGCCGGCGATGGACGAGACTGACCGCTCTGCATTGGTCAGCAAGGTCGGCGAGGACACCTCTACCGGCTGGTTCGGATTGACGTTAAGGTCATTGAAATCGCCGCAAGCCGACAGCCCCAGGGTCAATCCGCCTAACAGCATGAATCTTTGAATTGTATTCTTCATGGTCGGTAGCGTTTAGAATCCAACGTTAAGGTTAATGCCAAAGGAGCGCACACTCGGCAGCTGGCCGCGTTCCTCGAAAGCCAGCGGGCTTGAGCCCGGAAGGATCTCCGAAGGATCGATCCCCTTGACCGAGGAGTAGATCAGCCAGGGGTTGCGCGCCGTGAGCGCCACGCGGACGCTCTGGAACGGCGTATTGGCGATCATGGAGGCCGGCAGGTTATAGCCCAGGGAGATGTCCCGGATCTTCACATAGGAAGCGTCATAGACCCATTTCTCATGGAAGCCGAAAAGGCTTGCGTAGTAATCGATCGCCTCGACGTACGTCTCATGCGGCGTGCCATCCGAGAGGACGCCCGTCACCTTGATCCCGCCGCCATCGGCGACCGCGTCGCGGATCGGGTTGCCCTTGTCGTTGTTCCCAACGGTCTCGATGCCAAGGCCGGAGTAGTTGTTGAACATCTTCGTGACGGAGAAGAACTGCCCGCCCACCTGGAAATCCAGGTTGATGTCGAGAACGAAGTTGCCGAAAGAAAAGTTGTTGAGGAAACCGCCGGTGAACTCCGGGAGCATGCTGCCCAAGTCCTTGTTGGAATTCCATACGTAGTAGCCGTCCTCGTCGATGACGATGTAATCCTCATCGCCCTCGTGGCCCTCCAGGTAGGTATACCCATTGCCCCGCATGAGCCCCCATTCCTGCCCGACGAAGGCGTTGAGCGTGAAGCCGCCCCAGCGGTCCGCGCCGATGCCGTCGGCCAGCTTGTAGTTCTCAAGGTCTTCATAGAGCTTCTCGACCCGCGTGGTGTTGCGTGCCACGTTGACGCGCGTCTTCCAGGTGAAGTTCTTGGACTGCACGGGCGTCGCGCCCAGGCCGAGCTCGATGCCCTTGCTGGTGATCTCGCCGGCGTTGATCAGGGCCGTCTGGAAGCCGGATGCGCCCGGGATCTGGATGGCGAGGATCTCGTCCTTGTTGACGTTGTTGTAGTAGGTCAGGTCGAGGTCGATCTTGTTCTGGAAGAAGCTCAGGTCGATGCCGGCCTCCCAGGACGTCGTAATGGCGGGACGAAGGTTCTCGTTGGGCAACTGATTCGGAACCGCGAAGGACGGGTCGGAGCCATACGGCGTGCCGATACCATAGGTGAACGCGATCTGGTACGGATCGAGGTCGGAGCCCACCTGGGCGACGGATGCGCGCAGCTTACCGAAGGTCAGCACATCGGAATCCAGCCATTCGGAGAAGACGACGGCCGCGTTGGCGGAGGAGTAGAGGTAACTGTTGTTGTCTTCCGGCAGGGCGGATGACCAGTCGTTGCGGACCGTGGCGCCCAGGTAGTAGGTGTTGTCGATCCCTACCGTGGCCGCCGCGAAAAGCGACTGCACATTCTTGTTGCTGATAAAGCTGGTGAGGGTCGGGCG
>CAYMLN010000271.1:0-4364 GCA_964391045.1 uncultured Saprospiraceae bacterium | reverse complement strand
GCCGGTTCGCTGAAGATGAACGCGTTCATCAAGGCGTTTCCCGAGCGGTATGTGCAGGTGGGGATCGCCGAGGCCAACATGATGGGCATGGCGGCCGGGCTGGCCACCGTGGGCAAGATCCCGTACACGGGAACGTTTGCCAACTTCTCGACGGGACGCGTGTATGACCAGATCCGGCAGTCGATCGCCTATTCACACAAGAACGTCAAGATCTGCGCCTCGCATGCCGGCCTCACGCTGGGCGAGGATGGCGCCACGCACCAGATCCTCGAGGATGTCGGCATGATGAAAATGTTGCCGGGCATGACAGTGATCAACCCGTGCGACTACAACCAGACCAAGGCGGCCACGATCGCCATCGCCGAGCATCACGGCCCGGTCTACCTGCGCTTCGGGCGTCCGTCCTGGCCGGTGTTCATGCCGGAGGCGATGAAATTCGAGATCGGCAAGGGCATCCTGATGCAGGCGGGTACTGACGTGACCATCGTGGCAACAGGGCATCTTGTCGCCTATGCCATGGATGCCATCAAGGCCCTGGACACGCTCGGCATTTCCGCCGAACTCATCAACATCCATACGATCAAGCCGCTCGACGAGGAGATCATCCTGGACTCCGTCTCGAAGACGAAGTGTGTCGTCACGGCCGAAGAGCACCAGCGCCATGGCGGCCTCGGCGACAGCGTGGCCCAGCTCCTGGCCCGCCGCCGGCCCGCCCCGCAGGAATATGTGGCGGTCAACGATTCGTTTGGCGAAAGCGGCACGCCGGAGCAGCTGCTCGCGAAGTACGGGCTCGGGGCAAGCGATATCGTCAAAGCCTCGGAAGCTGTCCTCAAGCGCAAATAGGCATACCCACAAGGCCCGGATGAAGCCCATCCCAGATGGTGCGCTTTCCGGGGCTTTTATGGGTCCATTCTGGGGACCGCCGCCCTCGGGTACGCTTGAACGCACGTCCTATTTTCAGGGAAAGGCCTGCATCGGTTGCATGAAGCGTGTGCATCTCACTTCACCTCACTCCGACGCGTGACGCGGAATAACCGACATGGACCGATCCATGGGGCATCGCTTACGAGAATAGACTTCCGACATGCATTACGCCTTAATTCAACAAATTTGAGCTTATTTGTATCTTGAATTTAATTTTTTCGCTTAAATTTGTTGACCAATAGGTGAAATCCATCGTGGATTCATCGCCGACATACCTTAAAATCACGCGGAAATCATGGCCAGTCCTGCACCGTTGGTGATTCCCCGGGCCATTGCGCCGGCGATCGGAGAGGCATTGTCCTCCCAAAATCGAAAAATCGTGCTCCTCTACGGTCCGCGTCAGGCCGGAAAGACTACGCTGGCCAACCAGATCCTGGCCAACTGGCCGGCCGAACAGGTGCTCCGCCTGAATGGCGACCTCGTTCCGGACACGACCCTGTTGGCCTCCCGGGACCTGGCCCAACTGAAACTGCTGTTGCATGGGTATTCCCTTCTGTTCATTGACGAGGCCCAGCGTATTCCGGATATCGGTATCCACCTGAAGATTCTCCACGATCATTTCCCGGGGCTTCGTCTTTTCGTCACAGGATCATCTTCATTCGACCTTGCGAACCAGGTACAAGAACCGCTTACCGGCCGGACCCGGGCATTTACCCTCTACCCGCTATCCGCCGCCGAGATCAGCCGCAGCATCGGACCGGTCGGCTACGCGCAACGGGTTGACGAGTGGATGCTTTACGGCAGTTACCCGGGCATCTACAACGAACCGTCCCTGCACGGGAAAACCAGTTCGCTCGCCGAGTTGACGCATGCTTACCTCTACAAGGATGTCCTGGAACTCTCCGGTATCCGGCATAGCGACAAACTGCATGACCTCTTGCAGTTGCTGGCTTATCAGATTGGGAGTGAAGTCTCCTACAACGAACTCGGCCGCCAACTTGGATTGGATACCGTGACGGTCCAGCGCTATGTCGACCTGCTGCGGAAAGCGTTCGTCATCCAAACGGTCAGCGGCTTCAGCAAGAACCTTCGCAAGGAAATATCGAAGCGGGATAAGATTTACTTCCTCGATACCGGGATCCGCAACACCCTGATCGATCGCTTCACCCCGCTATCCTACCGCGATGACAAGGGACGGTTATGGGAGAATTTCCTGTTCATCGAACGCATGAAGTTGTTGGCCAATCACCAGGTGCGCAGCACACCTCATTTCTGGCGCCTCCACTCCGGGGCGGAGATCGACTATGTCGAACAAATTGGCGACACCTTGACCGGGTTTGAATTCAAGTACAATCGAAAAGCAGCCCGTCCTCCGGCGTCCTGGTCTGCGGCCTACCCCGATGCCGGATTCCAAGTTATAAACACAACCAACTGGTACCCGTTTGTGACCGAACCCAATGTACGGTGATCAGGCTGTCGCCCCACCGCCTGACACGCTTTTCCTACCTTTGCGGCCTAAACTGGCCCTGTCCATGAATGATCTCAGCCACAAAGGCTTTGCCACCCGTGCCGTGCATGCCGGCGTAACGCCCGATCCGTCTACCGGCGCGATCATGACGCCGATCTTCCAGACCTCGACCTACGTGCAGGCCGCGCCGGGCCAGCACAAGGGGTATGAATATGCGCGCACGCAAAACCCCACACGCGACGCCCTGCAGGCCAGCCTGGCCGCCCTTGAAGGCGGTCGTCACGGCATCGTCTACGCCAGCGGCCTCGCCGCCATGGACGCGGTGATCAAGCTCTTCGCCTCCGGTGACGAGATCCTCTGCACGCATGACCTGTATGGCGGTTCCTACCGTCAACTCGTGCGCGTCTATGGCCCGCTCGGCATCAAGAGCCGCTTCATCGACATGACCGATCCCGCCGCCGTCGACGCGGCGATCCGCCCGGAGACCAAACTCCTCTGGCTCGAGACGCCGACGAATCCGACCCTGCAGGTCCTCGACATCCCGGCACTCTGCGCGATCGGCAAGAAGCACGGCATCCCGGTCTGCGTGGACAATACCTTCGCCTCGCCGTACCTCCAGAATCCGCTGGAGATGGGTGCCACGATCGTCCACCACTCCATCACGAAATACATCGCAGGCCACAGCGACGTCGTCATGGGCGGCCTGGTGATGAATGACGATGCGCTCGCGGAACGCCTCCGATTCCTGCAAAATGCGAGCGGCGCCGTTCCCGGGCCGCAGGATTGTTTCCTCGTGTTGCGCGGCATCAAGACCCTGCACCTGCGCGTCGAGCGCGCGTGCGAGAACGCGGCGAAACTCGCCTGGTTCCTGAGCCAGCACCCGAAGGTCGGGCGGGTCATCTATCCCGGCCTTGCTTCCCATCCGCAACACGCCCTCGCTACGCGGCAGATGCGCGCCTATGGGGCCATGATCTCCTTCGACCTCAAGGATGATTCGATGGCAGCTGCCACGAATGTGCTCAGCGGCACGCACCTCTTCGCCCTCGCCGAGTCCCTCGGCGGCGTCGAATCGCTCATTGGCCACCCGGCCACGATGACCCATGCCTCGATCCCGCGCGAACAGCGCCTGGCTTCAGGACTCACCGACTCGCTCATCCGGTTGTCCGTGGGCATTGAGACGTATGCGGATTTGGAGGCGGACCTGGCGCAGGCGCTTGGATAACGGTAAACGGCTAAAGGATAACGGATAACGGTAAACGGATAAAGGATAACGGATAACGGTTAACGGATAAAGGATAACGGATAACGGATAACGGATAACGGATAAAGCAACTAATCCGAGGCATTGGGGTTTGTCCTACAAGATTCTTTTAAATTTTTTTCAGCATTTCTGGTAATAAGTTGAGGGGTTGCGACACTTAAAGGGTGATGAGCAACCGATATCAGCGCGTTGAGGATCTCGTGATCTGGCAGGACAGTATGTCCGTCTGCCAGTCCATCTATCTGGTCTTGGGAAAATGCAAGGACTGGGGCCTCCGCGACCAGATGCAAAGAGCAGCAGTTTCCATCCCGTCGAATATTGCAGAAGGTTTCGAACTGAACTCAAACAAAGCGTTTATCCGGCATTTATACATCGCAAAGGGATCCGCGGTTGAGCTCCGGACCCAGCTGTATATCGCTTTTGATCTCGGGTATATCCAAAAAGAAGAATTCCTGCGGCTGCTGGAAAAACTCAACAAGATGGCCGCCCAGATCCAACGATTCATCGTAGCCCGATCCGCCACTGTGCGAGCACCCGGATCATTTCCAGTCAAGCGTGAGGACGCGAAATAGAATACGCGGCATAATGCCGCCACCCTGAAATGCTCTCTGCTACCCATTAACCTTATCCGTTATCCGTTATCCGTTTACCATTATCCGTTATCCGTTTACCGTTATCCGTTTACCGTTATCCGTTTACCGTTATCCGTTA
>CAYMLN010000270.1:0-4419 GCA_964391045.1 uncultured Saprospiraceae bacterium | reverse complement strand
CTAGCGTCGAGACAGTCGAATTGGTTTATCCTCCAGATCCTGCGGCTCTAAACCTTCTCAACCTTCTAAACCCTCTAAACGAAAGGTCGAGACAGTCGAGACGGTTGAGACGGTCGAGATTGTATTCATTGTCCAATGCAATAACCCTAAGCTATCCGGGCTTTCCAGGCCACAATAAACAAAGGTCCGGAGGACCGCTGCATCAGATAGCGCCGGGTTTTAACCCGGCGTCATCGCGTCACGCAAAATCGAAGTGCCGTAGGTACGGCACATGGCTCGCCTACGCGGCGATGTCGACCACCTTTCTGTCTGTACCGCAGGGCTCAAGCCCGGCGCGACCCATGGTCCCTGCGCTGCCACGTGGATGACGGTCCATTGATAGCATTCGGATGGCATAGACCTAAACCTGCTCACCGATCTACCGTGTCTAGGCTAACCCAGATGTCCGATCCCGTCGCTGCGGGATCGGCGAATGATGTCCGCGCTCAATCGCCGGGCTGAAGCCCGGCGCTATCGTATGACTCGTGGCTATGCCACTTGATTTACGGTCATTTCAAGCATCACCCTGTCATGGATCCGATCCCTCATAAAAATCTGATCTGTTTATTCACCTAAGGTCCGGAGGACCGCTGCATCAGATAGCGCCGGGTTTCAACCCGGCGTTAAGGCGTCGCTCAAATGCGGAGTGCCGTAGGTACGTCACATGTTCGCCCCTGCAATGCGGGCGATCCAAATTGACCATACCGTAAGGCTTCAACCCGGCGCTATCGCATGGGTCGTGGCTACTCATATCACCATCGCCAAAGGCGACGGCCCTTGATCGCCATAGCCGAAGGCGACGGCCCTTGATCGCCATAGCCGAAGGCGACGGCGATACCACTACTAATGAACGAATTAAAAAAATAACGAATCCCGCAGATCTAAACCCCCTAAACCTTCTAAACGATACGTCGAGACGGTTGAGACAGTCGAATTGTTTTATCACCAAGAAACTGCGGCCCTAAACTGTCTCAACCGTCTCAACCGTCTCAACTGTCTAACCCAACCGTCGAGACCTTTCCGGTCATGACGGCCTACAAGTCCCTGCGCCGAAGAAGCCAGGCCGACATACCGATGAACACAACGGACCACAAAAGGGCCATCAGGAAATCGCGTGGAATGAGTTCGTCCTGGACGAAGGCCAACCAGTACTTCTGGAAGGGAACCCGGATGATGAGGTTGATCGCCTCGACGGGGAAGAACCAAACCGGCCATTTCCAATGGTAATGCAATAAGGCGGTTCCGATCGGCTCGATGAACGCGGTGTACATGAGGAAGAGAATGATGGTCACGGCCGACCTGAGGAACAGGAAGGAGTCATACATGGCCATGCACAGGTAGGTGAAGACCGCCAGGCCGTATGCGGCGACGAACTCGATATGGACGAGGATGTAGTGCAGGGACTTGACGGGCGAATAGAGCAGGCCAAGGAAGAGGCCGAGGACCAACAGCATGAGCGCCGATCCCAGGCTGACCACCGCCACGAGGCCGAGCTTGCTGGCCAGGTACTCCCCTTTCGTCAGGCCGTCGATGATGTTCTGTTTCATCGTGCGCTGCTCGTACTCCACGGTGACCGACATGATGATCATGAAGGCCGGGATCCACCGGAAGATGGCCGCCAGCCATCCGAGGTTCTGCCAGATGTCGACGAAATCGAACAGCGGCACCCCGGAACCCAGGAAGTACTGCACGAGTTCGCTGTTTCGCTGGTCCTCCAGGATGAGGTCGAGTACGCGCTTAATGAAGAAACCCGAGGCGAGGAAGCACAGGCAGTACAGCCCCAGGATCACCAGGAACGGTTTGTAGTGCCTGAACTTGTAATACTCCAGTTGGATGACCTTGGCGACGCTCATATCCCCTTCCGGTTTGGATCGACGACATCATTGTCGCGAAGGATTTCCAGGAATCGTTCCTCGAGGCTCGACCGCCGTTGCTCGATGTAGGTGACGCCGACCCCGCGGCTGACGAGATAATGGTTAAGTCCGGCCACGTCCCAATCGTCCGCCAGGTCGACGCGGACATGCTCGGCAAGAGGCTGGATGGCGGTCAGGCGCCCGCACGCGCGGAGCTCTTCCTCGAGGCGCTGCCGTGACGTGGCCTCGACGGCCACGGTGCGCGTCGGGCGCATGGCATCCGCCACGCTGCCGGCAAAGATCTTCTTGCCGCGGCGCAGCACGGCAAAATCCGTGCACACCTTCTGCACCTCGTCCAGGAGATGACTCGCAAGGAAGATTGTCTTGTCCATCTGCCGGATGTCGAGGATCAACTGCCGGATATCGGCGATGCCCTGCGGATCGAGGCCGTTGGTCGGCTCGTCGAAGATCAGCACGGGCGGATCACCGAGCAGTGCGGCGGCGATGGCCAACCGCTGCTTCATGCCCAACGAATAGGCCCTGAACGGATCCTTGCGCCGGTCATAGAGGCCGACCATGTGCAGCACGCCGGTATAATCAGGCGCGCGCAGGTCCTTGATCCGGGCATGTACGGCCAGGTTTTGCTCGGCGTTGAGGAACGGATAGAAGTTGGGCTGCTCCAGGATCGCGCCGACGCGCTTGCGCAGGCTGTCCCGTTCGCCCTGGCCGAACCAGCTGAAGCTTCCCGAGGTCTTGGCGATCACGCCGAGCAACATGCCGAGCGTCGTCGTCTTGCCGCTCCCGTTTGGCCCCAACAGGCCGAAGATCTGGCCCCGATGGATCGTCAGGTCCAGGGCGTCGACCGCGAGGATGCGCCGGGAGAAGCGCTTCGTGAGTTGCCGGGTTTCGAGTACGATCTCGTCCATCACAATTCCCCCATGAGCAGTTTGCGAATGGACGCCTGTTCGGCCCCGGTCAAACTTGGCAGGTGCTCGATCGCCAGGCGGCCGTCCACCTCGAGAATGATCTGGCCTTCCGGCGCTTCGACCAGCGCGAGATAGTATTCCTTTTGATCAACCGTCTTGACCCACAAGCTTAGGCGTTGGCTGTCGGCCGTCCGGGCCTCGAGCAGGGTCTCGAAGCCGTCTTCGCGCAGGCCCGGACGCAGCGCGGTAAGGGTATATGTGCTGTCCTCCCGCGGCGGAAGGTAGGCCGTGACCTTGCGCACGTCCCGGATCAGGGCGTCGAATTCCGGATTCCGGTCGGCGTTGGCGACCCGGATGATGCTTTGGTAGAAATACTTGGGTCGGATCTTCTCGTGCGCGTCAAGATGCGCCTGGAGGGCGGGCGACACCGGTGCGGGGGTGCAGGCCACCAGGCTGACGAGAAGTGCGGCCAGGAATGGCCAGGGGCGAGCGCGATGCATCATGCTAAAGATGCTGACGATTTGGCGTAAAACGAAACCGGCTCGACCAAACGTATTTACGTCTCGTCGAGCCGGTGCGTGTATCGGATGAAACCGGGTGTGCCCGGGATCAGTTGCCCAGCGCCGCGGCGCCGCCGACGATCTCGCTGAGTTCTTTTGTGATGGCCTCCTGGCGGGCCTTGTTGTAGTTGATCCGCAATGCGCCCAGCAGTTCCTCCGCATTGGTCGATGCCTTGTCCATGGCGGTCATGCGCGCGCCATGCTCGGACGCATGCGTGTCGTAGAGGAATTTCTGGAACTGGATCTCCAGGATGCCCGGCACGAGCGTCTCGAGGAGGGTCTCCTTCTCGGGCTCGAACAGGTAATCGGTCCGCCGCTTTGTGGCAGATTCCATGCGCGGCACCGGCAGGTACTGCACGGCCTCGGGAAACTGTGTCGCGGCATTCTTGAACCGGCCGTAGCAGACGACCACGCGGTCGGTCTGGCCGGTGGCAAACTGGTCCATCAGCTTGCGCGGCACGGCCACGGTATTGTCGAAAGCCAAATTCTCGAACAAGGTGACGTGCTCGCGGTCGATCGTGCAGTCCTTGTAGTTGCGGCGGAAGAAGTCATAGCCGCGCTTGCCGATCGGCAGGATCGTGAGCTTGCCGGCGCGTCGTTGTTCCGCGTATTGCTCATTGATCTCCCGGATGGCGGCCTTGATGATGTTCGTGTTGAACGCCCCGCAGAGGCCGCGGTTTGATGTGACCACGACGATCGTGACATGCTTGATCTCGCGCTCCTTGCCGAAGCTGATGCTCACGTCGCCCTCGACAGCCGAGAGCACGTTGCGCAGCATGCCGTTGAGCTTGTCGGCATACGGGCGCATGCGCACGATGGCGTCCTGGGCCTTCCGCAGCTTGGCCGCCGAGACCATCTTCATGGCCTTGGTGATCTGCTGGGTCGAGCTCACGGATTTCATCCGCTCCCGGACTTCTTTCAGTTTGCCGCTCATGTGCTTGTGGTCTTAACGGATCAAGGTTGTGTACAATCGGGTCGCAAAGGCGATCAGCTCTTGTAGGCCGTCTTCAACTCCGCGGCGAGCTGCTTGAGCGTCGCCGT